>JBKHJI010000027.1:0-17487 GCA_046538175.1 Bathyarchaeia archaeon
GCTCTATATAGCCCGCATGTTGTGCTCCACGAGTTCTATCACCATTTGCGCACTCAAGATAGAAAGCACAGAGGTACCGAGAAACTGGCTAACGCCTTTGCCAAAGATTTTTTGGAAGCCTACAAAAGGGTACTAGGCCTTCGCATCGGCAAATAATGAATGCTCTTCAGCTTGAAAGTTTCAGGTTTTGCGTTATTCTTATAGACGAGTAACCTCTCTTTTTTGAGTAAGGCGCTGAAAAATGACTGCCCACTTTATTAACTTCAAAACGTGGAAACAGCAGTTTATGTTATACAAACTCGCCAAACTGGGAGCTTACCACCGAACAGTAAAAGTTTCCACTCAATACTTGGCCGAGAAAATCGGTGTCTCCCAGCAAACAGCCTCTAGGCAACTGATAGAGCTGGACAAGTCTGGCTGGGTTCAACGCTCAATAACAGCTGAAGGTTGTTTGGTTAAGCTGACCAATGCTGGGAAAGCGCAACTGAAGAATCTATATTCCAAGTTGAAGATTATTATAGAAGCTGTTCATCCGCTGTCAGTAACGTTAGAAGGCACAGTGTTCAGCGGTTTAGGCGAAGGCGCCTACTATATCAAACAAGACGGCTATCAAAAACAGTTTATCGAAAAACTAGGATTTGATCCATATCCTGGGACTTTAAATGTTAAATTGACCTCGGACTACGACGTGAAAGCTCGGCAAGAATTAGAAGATTACCCCGCAATAGAAATCGAAGCTTTCAAAAACGAATCAAGGACTTTTGGACCAGTTAAATGTTATCCAATTCTCGTAAACAATAAGGCAAAAGGCGCCTTAACATTTGCTTTTCGGTCCCATTATGACTCTTCAGTGCTAGAAATAATTGCGCCTGAATATCTCCGTAACCTCCTTAAAATCAAGGACGGTCAGAAGATTAAGATCGAAGTCTTCATCATGCCCTAATAGCTTGCACTATCAGTAAAAACATCCTTTCTACTTCTCGCCACCCAATATCCAATTACTAATCCTGCCAATAAGCCGCCAAAATGAGCGTAAATATTTGTGCCCTCAGAAAGAGTGATTAAGAAGAACATGAAAGCAAATAGCAAAGCCCCGATTACAGAGCCTCCGACTACTTTTTTCAGGTATATTATAACGGCTCCAAACAAGCCGAAGATAGCGCCAGAAGCTCCGGCAGCAGTCACAGGATTTGGATAGAATAAGTAAACTAAGCTGAAGAGACTGCCTGTTAATCCAGACGCGAAATAGATAAAATAGTATATACTGTCGGCGAAAAGATCTTCAGCTCTCAACCCGAATATCAACAGGAAAAACATGTTGCTGGCGAGGTGGACTAAACTAACGTGAACAAATATAGAAGTGATCATTTGCCACCACCAACCTCCATAGAGGATTGCATAATTGAACTGGCCATAAATCTGTAAAACATGGCCTGCTGTAAAAATGAAGTTTTTCCCGATGAAAGACGTGTAAATGTAAACCGCGATGTTAACGACCACCAAAGTAAATGTCGGCGAGAATCGGTAATTAGTTTGTCTCATAACTTTTTCCACATTTGATTCTAATTACGCAAGTAGTGTTAACGAAGGCTTTTATCTGTTGCCAAGTAGAATAGAGGATTGTGCCGTCTATGAAAGTTTTCATTTCTGCTGACATGGAAGGGATGTCGGGAGTGACACATGCCGAGCATGTCCTCCGCGAAGGAAAAGAACATGAACGTGCCAGAAAGCTAATGACTGGAGAAGTAAACGCCGCTGTTGAAGGTGCATTTGAAGCTGGAGCCAAGAAAGTACTGGTTAATGATTCTCATGGCAGTATGAGAAACATTCTCCCCGAAGAACTTCACGAAGAAGCAGAGCTAGTAACCGGCTCGCCTAAGCCTATGTTCATGATGGAGTGCCTTGACTCGTCTTTCAGCGCGGTCTTTTTCATAGGTTACCACGGGATGCGCGGCTCTTATCCGAGCATTTTGGAGCACACTTATAGTAGTCGTGTAGTTTACGATTTTTCAATAAACGGGAAATTGATGGGAGAAACCGCAATCAACGCTGCTATAGCTGGATATTTCGATGTGCCTGTGGCTTTAGTTTCTGGAGACAGAAGGCTGGCAGAAGAGGCAAAAGCAACCTTTGGAAAGGTAGAAACAGTGGTGGTCAAAGAAGCTGTGGGGAGAACTGCTGCCTGCTGTGTCAGTCCTGCCAAAGCTAGGCATCTAATAAAAGAAGGTGCTATGAAAGCTTTAAAAAATCTTAAAGAATTTGAACCATTCAAAATAAACTCACCTATAGATCTCAAAGTGGCTTTCATCAATCCGGGTATGGCCGAACTGGCAGAGTTGGTGCCGGGCTCGAAACGTGCAGACGGCAGAACCATATGCTTTAGTTCAAATGATCTGTTAGAGGTGTACAGAGCGTTTCTTGCGATGATCCTGCTAGCCGGAACAACAGTTTAAGAGTGACGTTTGTACAGTTCAATTATTTTTCTTTTGATTTGAGAGCTGCTGTCCAACTCGTCTTCACTAAACTTCCCAATCTTCACAATTTTTATGTTCAAACCTTTGTCCGCAATATACTTTTTCACGATTTCTCCAATGCCCTTTTGATCGTGCCCTACAGCGATGATATCTGGTTTTATCTTTTCAATGACTTGACCTATGTTAAACTCTTTGTAGCCTAAAACTGCCTCGTCTACAACTTCTAAAGACTCTACTAACGCTCTGCGTTGATTCTCCGACATCACGGGTTTTTCGTCTTTTCTCTCTTCAACGGTCTTGTCTCTAGCAACGATAACGACGAGTTCTGCATTTTTTCCACCAGTTTTTTTTGCTTCTTCCAAAAACCTTACATGTCCAAGATGGAGTAGATCAAAGACTCCTGCAGTTAGAACTACAGGGCGTTTCTTATTTTTTACTTGTTCTCTGCTGACCATTGAAACTCTATCATCTCCAGCAATCTTAATGCGTCAAGTATTCCTTCGCAGTAGGCTACTGAGGCTAGGGAGATATCAAATCTTTTCTGGTTACGATAAAATACTGCGTCATCAAAATATCTCCTTGCATGGTCCAGAACCTTTCCTGCTCTCTTATCGTATCTATTCTTGCTTTCTTCTAGTTGTTGAAAAACTTGCCTAGTATTTTCTATGTATTTTCCAACGAGTTTTTCATCAGTCATTTAACCAACTTCCTCACGCTTAGAGGTGCTTCTGCTAATCTAATTAAGGCCTCTGCTTCCATAAAATGAAGTTTTCCAGGAAAAATGAGTGTGTGGGGTGGAAAGCCGAAATCGTGATTCACCAGTTCATGAAGCAGATCAGCTTTTACAATAGGGGTTTCTGAACCAGCCCTTGCTATGCCTATCGCCACCGTTTCTAACGTGATAACTGACTCTTGCTTCACTTTTTCGGTTGAAAGAAGCATTTCTAAAGCTTCATTTATCGTCATGTATCGTTTTTCCTCAGCTCTAACATCCAAGAAGCATAGCGTGTGCAACCTTGCTCTCATGTTTTTCTTTATAACCTTATAAGGCGTTTCAGAAACAACGCCGCTATCACTGAAAGGTATTGTTACGCTTTTCCCAAACTTATAGTTCTGCAGACCTGACAACCCTATTGCTGCCGATATTATTGAAGCACTGTGAATTATGTGGGTTTTGATTCCAGACTGTTCAGCTTTTAGCCTCAAGTCTACATGAGTTGTGGCGATTAGCGGGTCTCCTGGTACAAGAAAGACGGTTCTGCCTTTGCAAGCGGCAGCTAGGATTTTCTCTCCATCTTCTTCTTCAAGCATTTTTCTAGAAACTAAAGCAATTTTTTTTCCAAGTAACTTCTCAAGCTTTTTGATGTTTAGTCCTTTCATGTAACTTGTGTATAATTCTGCGAAGACATGATTCGCCTTTTGGCCTTCCTCTAAACCTCGTAGCGAAATATCTTTTTCGTCATATAAGCCTAAACCCACAAAAAAGAGTTTTCCCATTTGAGTTACCTCTGTTTTATTTGCGATAGCGAAAAATATTAGGATAGCTATATTACAAAAGGATTGGCAGTCGTGGGCCCGTAGCTCAGCAAGGTTAGAGCGGCGGACTCTTAATCCGTAGGTCGCGGGTTCAATTCCCGTCGGGCCCGCCATTTCTTCCATGGGGATGAGTTTAATTTTAAATACGAATTTTATAGACAATTGGAGTGGGGCAAATTGTTTGAGCTTCGGGAAGCCTTCTCGTGAGTTATCTGTGGGCGAAATCCTCTCACTGAGCTTCAACTTGTACTATTCCAAATTTATCCATTTCTTCTTGCCTTTTTTAATTGCCGGAATAATGACTGGTCTCTCTAACTATTCAATAATGTCGTCATTCCCTATACCGCCAGAGCCGAGCCCAACGGTTCCTATTGAAGAGCTAATGCTTGGTTTTTCGCTTTGTTTCACAATGTTATTATAATCGTTGTTTTGTCGGGATTTGTTGCTTGGCTCATAGGCGCTATTACTGCAGGTATTGCTGTCAAATATGCTTCTGATCAAATAGAGAAAGGCTCTTCAAATCTTGGCATCAGCTTTAACTTTGCGCTATCAAAGCTTCCATCGTTGCTTATTGCTTAACTTGTTGCTGGAATTTTGATTGCAATAGGTCTGATTCTTTTATTGTTCCGGGGATAATATTCACAGTAATGTTTTCACTTATAATCCCTGCGATAATTGTGGAGCAGAAGGGCATTTTTGAAAGTCTGGGAAGAAGCAGGCGACTCGTAAGTAGACGTTGGCTGAAAACTTTTGTACTCCTGATAATCCTAGGCATAATATTTTTAATCGTCGCCGGTGTTGCCAGCATGCTAGCGATGCCAATCAGTGCTACGTATCCAAACATCGATCAATTCATCACAGGAATAATGTCTGCTTTTATGGTTCCCATCAGCCCTATCGCAACAACCTACCTTTATTACTCAATGGTTGCTAGAGAAATCTCGCCACCTCCCCCGCCGCCTACTCTTTAGGCTGTTGTTATTTCTGCAAGAGAAACAATCTGAAGTCTTCGAAGCGCCACTTAGTTTTCAGAGAGATGCTATTTTTTGATTTCCACTTCTTTTTTTAATCGCTCTACTTCCTGCCTGAGATTTATAATTTCGAAGAATAGAAATAGAGTGCCATGTTTCGCAAACTGCTCTACTTTTTCGCTGGTCGTCTGTTTGCCCACTTTGTCTCCAACTTTGGAGACAACCTCTTTCAGAAACAATTGTTTTTGATCCATAGTAAATCAGCATATAAAAAGCTTGATTTTGGGATAAAAGTTGTGAAACCCGAAACCACATTCAAAATCTGAATGCCTGTGTAAAAAAACGAGGAATACATAACGATGTTCAAAAGGCACACATGCGACATTATATTCAGTTTTCAGCAATCAGCGTTATGTAAACTTTCCGATAGGGATTCTTTAGTTTCGCTATCAAATTTTTCGAAAAATCTTTAGCTGCCTTGTTTGCTCTTATAGCCAGCGTACGATCGCAAACGTAGCTGCTTTTTCTAACTACCAAATCTGTGGGATGACTAAGTGGAAGCGTAGGGGTTCCCCATGCATACACAACTTCTTTTTCGCCATCCACTTCAATAATAATGGTCAACTTGGAGCCTGTCTTTTTCAAGATTTTCCTGAATTCGTTTCTTAAATCTTCGCTGCTTTTGTTTGCTGCTACAGCAATTATGCAATCTCCTTGTTTGGTCAGATGGGTATCCTTAGTGATTTCAAAAGTATTTTTGTTCGTGGCTAGAATGTTTTTGTGTCCAAGGGCTGTTATGCTTTCGATTGCCTTCATTGTTTTTCCGTCTTTGCCAAAATGAGTTCCAAAATTATCGCATCGTGGTCCATACCGAAAAAGTTGCGACAAACACCAGATATTCTGAAGCTATGTTTATAGTAAAAGGGAATCGCCGAGGCACACTTGTAATGCACTTCGGCAACAACAATTTTAGATCTGCTGCTTTTATTGATTGCCTTAAGTTCAGTCTCTAACAGCTGCGTGCCAATCCCCTGACCTTGATAAGGTTTGTCCACTGCAATATCTTCCAATGTAGCGTGACTGCCATGTACGTCGCCCATGACATAACCCACAACTCTTCTATCCCTAACCGCTACAAAAGCGAACTCCGCCATATTTTCAAGTTCCTCTTCAAGATGTTTCCTATATTCTTCTTTCTCGGCGAAAGGATTAGCCAGCATCGCCAATTCAGAAACGGTTTCTAAATCATTACTCTTCATTTTTCTTATGGCTACTTCATTCATGCCTTTTACCCAACTAACTACTCAAGCACTTCTACCGAGTCAACTTTTCCATCGCCATCCAAATCAAAGCCTTGTACAACCGTAGCGAAGTACTCTTCTCCTTGATATTTTTCTAGCACATGTTTCCAAAATCTGGTAAACGCCAAAACGCACGCTTTGGTTCCAACCGCTTTGTTACCGGCGAAAACTATTATTCTCTTCTCCTTATCCCACGGGTTAACCACTTTGGCGATCAAACCCACAGTGTCTGCCGTGTAGATCTTTTCGGTTTTTTGAGAGACCAACCCGCCAAAAAGAAAACCATGTTCTGAAGGAGTCATGCTAAATCTTATAGGTAAATGATCATTGACTTCTTGGGTGAGAAGATTAGTTCCCGGGCCACCTACCAAAATAAGATTGTTTTTCTCTTCTTTTTCGGCTTTTACGTCTACATCCAGTTTTATGGCGAATTCGTCTGGTAATTCTGAATATTGTCCGAGGAAAAACGTCAAATGAGACGCATAGTGACCGTCGCGAGCGCTAGTCTTGAATGGTCCATGTGGATCGGGACTCCCCACCACGATTTTGCCGTCGAAGAAACCGTTTTTGAGGATCGGTCTCAAGAACTGTGTTACTTTTTGGTTCATAAGAGACGGGGTGACTATTTTCTGTTTTCGGCGACCACATGGCAATTCTATCCCTAACGCTGGAAAATTCGCCTTGTAATATTTTGCAATTGCTCCCTTTCTTTCTTCTTCTTTCACTTTCCTTATGGCCTTCGCTTTGACAAGTTTTCTTATGTGGTAGTAGACCTTCTGTTCGTGGATTTCTAGTTCTTCGGCAATTTCCATAGGGTACATTTCCTTTTCACTGAGCATTAACAGAATTTTCCATGTTAGCTTGTTTAGCACAAGGCTCAATCTTTCTGGGCTTTCATAAATAGCAATTTCTTTGGCGTATTGTTGATCTTTTTCCTCGTTGACTAACAGTTTTTTTTCCAAGGGCTTTCTTCTGAGCATAAAGAAGTTCCCTTATAAATATTTTATTAATGCTTCAAACTGAGAATAATGCAAGCCTCCAAAAATTGTGCTGGGCATCAATAAGCCACTAGAAGTAAATCTTTAAAAATGCCGCCTTAAAAATTCTGTGCGAATGGGCTATCATTAAGAAAATGTTTTTAAAACTGAGAGATTTTTCTTAAAAATCCTTATAGATTGCTCTTTCCTCATTATAGATCTCGAGTGAAAGAGACTTCCGAAAATGGTTTACCGAGGCAGAAAAAATGTGTGGAATATTTGGTTGCATTTTGAAAAATGGCGACGCGGCGCCAATAATTCACGCTGCGTTGAAACGGCTTGAGTATCGTGGTTATGATTCTGTGGGCGAAGCAACTATTAAGAATGGGAGAATGTTCGTTAAGAAAGATGTGGGGAAAATTGACGAAGTTCACGCTCTACGAAACCTTGATGATTTGCCAGGACGTATAGGCGTCGGACACACTCGTTGGGCCACACATGGTGCCCCCTCTCAAGTTAACGCCCACCCCCACTTCGACTGTTCTGAACATCCCACTATAGCTGTTGTTCATAATGGTATAATTGAGAATTTTGCTGAGCTCAAGAAAGATCTAGAGGATAAAGGACACGTTTTCAGATCAAAAACTGACACCGAAGTAATTGTTCATTTGATTGAAGAGAAGCTCAAAGCCAGGGATTTTGACTCTAACGGCACGTTTTCTTCTGATTTTGAGAAGGCTGTGGCGAGTGCTGTTAGTCGTCTCCAAGGCTCTTATGCGGTCGCAGTCATTTCAATCCATGAACCCACTAAAATCGTTTGTGCACGCAATGAGAGCCCTCTTGTCTTAGGCGTGGCCGGAAACGCTCACTATTTCGCCTCTGATGTCCCGGCATTCTTGCCGTTAACGAACAAGGTTGTCTATGTGGAGAATGGAGAACTCGTAATTTTAAACGATGAAACCTTTGAGATAAGAAAACTGGTTGATGGCAGCCTCGTGGTTAGAGAGCCTAAACTAGTTGATTGGACGCCTGAAATGGCTGAAAAACAAGGCTATCCCCACTTTATGCTGAAGGAAATCCACGAGCAACCACTTTGTCTTCGTAACACGTTGCGGCTACAAGACAAATATTTAGAACTGATGACAACTTTCCTAGATAGAAGTCGCGAAGTCATTATGGTGGCCTGCGGCACTTCCTACCACGCTTGCCTGGCAGCTTCCTACATGTTTTCAAAACTCTCCTTCTTGGCTACGCATCCAGTGATAGCTTCAGAATTTGCTGAACAGCATGGCAAATCTGTTAACATTGACAGTACAATTCTTGCTGTCAGCCAATCTGGCGAAACGGCTGATACTCTAGCAGCTGTGGAAACGGCTAGGCAAAGAGCAGCTACTATCCTCGGTTTGACGAATGTGGTGGGGTCCACTTTGACTAGGATTTCTAGGGTCTATATTGGTCAGCAGTCTGGCCCAGAAATTGGGGTAGCAGCAACTAAGACTTTCACCTCTCAACTTTCAGTCCTCTCCCAATTGGCGATTCGGTTGGCAAAAAAGCGAGGGAAAATCTCTCAAGAACAAATTGACCTCTTGGATGAGAAAATAGAGAAAATTCCTGACCTGGTGGGGAAGATAATAAAAACTCAAGAGGAGAAGGTAAAGGCACTGGCCAAAAAGTACAAAGACAAAAAATGCTTCTTCTTCTTAGGTAGAGGAATAAGTTATGCAACTGCATTAGAGGGTCGCTTGAAACTAATGGAAATCGCTTACGTGCCCTCTATTTCCTTTCCTGCTGGAGAGAGCAAACATGGCCCTATCAGCCTTGTTGACCCCGGGTTTCCAGTAATCTTTATTTGCCCACAGGATGATACGCGAAAGATTTTGATAGGAAACATCATGGAGATGAAAGCGCGGGGTGGCTCAATCATTGCTATTTGTGAAGAAGGCGATGAGGAAATAATAAATTTGGCTGACGATTATGTGGAGATCACCATGGGTATTCCAGAAATCTTATCACCCATACCTTACGTTGTGCCTCTGCAACTCTTTGCCTACTATATGGCTCTAGAGCGGAGATGCGATCCCGATATGCCTAGGAACCTAGCTAAATCGGTAACCGTAAAGTGAAACGTTGTTCTCTGGCCTCAGGTTCTTAAGTAACCGTGGAACATTGTACAATTGGAAGGTGCAAGCTGGATAATGAAACGAGAGACTGAAGCATGGGACCAACTGGTTGAAGGTCTGGTTAAGCAAGGAGTTCTACGTTCACAAAACATCATTTGTGCTATGAAGCGAGTGCCTCGCAAATTATTTTTGCCTGACCACTCAATCGAGTATGCAGCAATGGATGCACCATTGCCAATAGGCAAAGGACAAACTGTTAGCGCACCTCACATGGTAGCGATTATGAACGAAGCTTTAGAGTTAAACGTGGGACATCGCATTCTGGAAGTGGGCGCTGGGTGTGGGTGGCACGCTGCGACGATAGCTGAAACTGTGGCGCCAAAACATGCCCCGAGACCCGAATGGGGCCATGTTTTTACAGTGGAAATTGTGGCTGATTTGGCGCGGCTTGCTAGGGAAAATATTATGCGTCACGGATTTGGCGATCGAGTAACCGTAGTTTATGGAGATGGCTCCTTAGGCCACCCTGAACAGGGACCATATGATCGCATTTTGGTGACTGCAGCTGCCCCAAAGATTCCTTCTCCTCTTACTGAGCAACTTAAAGTTGGAGGCGTTTTAGTGATTCCTGTTGGAAGTGCTCAATTGTTTCAATCTTTGATCCGCATTCACAAGAAAACTAATGGCAGTTTAAGCCGCGAAGACTTGGGTGGAGTGGCTTTTGTTCCCATGACTGGTCGCTTCGGGCATAATGTTTAGTGCCTTATCCGAAAAATGCATCGAGCGTAGTTTTGGCTTTTTCTTCTATTACTCCCTTACTCATCTTTTCTAAGGCTTTTCTCACTCTATCCTCCGAAAAGTCTCGTTCTTTGCAGAGAAAGTCAATGATGCCCTCTATGTCAGGTTTATCCCACTCTAAAGCGTAATCATCTGTGACTTTCGGTTGCAGAAAGAACTCTCTTATTCGTTGAGGACTGACTGGAAATTCCACGTCTTTTAGGGAAGTTTGCAGCAATTCTTCGAGAGTGCCATGTTCTTTAACAAGTTTCAAAGCTGTTTTAGGGCCTATACCTTTTACCCCTTTGGGATTATAGTCTGTGCCAATGAGGATGCCTATGTCCACCAATTGTTCGCGAGTTATGTCTAGCTCGGTTAACAATTTATCGAGTTTGATGATTTCTGGAACAACATCTACATATACAGGTTTTCTGGGAAGCTTGCGCCTACCGCTTATGGTTACATTGCGCACCAAAACTGGGGTGCCAAAAAGAAGCGAATCATAGTCTTGACTGGCGCAAAAATCTGTGGCTCCTTTTTTAGTCATGTAGGCAGCTTGGGCTTCACCTTCGCTTGGCGCCTGAATCCACGGAAGGCCCATAAGCGTTAAAAGGCGTTTGCTGTCATGTTCCATGTAATCTTTCAGACTTGATGTGGCTTGAGCATAGACACGAGCTTCTTCAATTTTGCCTTCTGCCAAAGCCGTCTCATATTTCACTGTGGCTTTTTCTTTTGCTTTCATTCTTCGCCTTATCTCAACTCCTTTTAAGATTGGTGGAATACCGTCGAAGACGTAAGCTACTTTTATGCCCATTTCTACAAGGTTTGAAGTGCGGTAGAGTAGACCACTTAAGTGGCTGGTGACTCTGCCGGCGCTGTCTTTTAGCGGAGTGCCGTCCGGCTGACGGATGATGGCTAAGAATTGGTAGAGAGCATTGTAAGCGTCAATGGCCACAGATTTGCCGGCAAGGTCTAGAAGGTTAATTTGCGACTTTAGCACCAAATCCTTAAGGTTAACTCCCAAGCGTGGTCACCCTTTAACACAAGCGTTGAGAATACAAAATAAGTATTATCATTGGCTATTCTATGCAATCAACCCATCTTCAACGAAATTTGTGCTGTCCCGAAACCTGATGGTTCTTTCGCGTATTTAACTAAGACATTCTATTATTATTATGTGTTGTAGAGTCTTCTTCTAGCTAATCCGGTTTGAGGATTTACTCCATCCAAGTATTGATCTGCACTCAAAGCAGTTCGGTGCTGCGTTGAAAAACAGCGGCTTATACGAAAAGGTTTTTAGTATAGGTTGCTGATTCATGTCAAGCAAATAAGTAATGTCTGCGTGAGGTGAAATGTAGTTGTCAATATTTGCGGCACCAGGAGCTTATGATCGAGCCATAACTGTGTTCTCTCCAGACGGCCGCTTGTTTCAAGTAGAATATGCCCTCGAAACTGTAAACAGAGGAGCAACTATACTGGGAATGGTTTGTCAAGAAGGGATAATTTTAGGCGCAGAAGAAAAACTTGAATCAAATCTGCAGGATGCAAACTTTACATGGAAACTCTTTCCAGTGGATAATCATGTAGGTGCAGCAGTCGTCGGCTTGGGTTCAGATGCACGAATTCTAATTGATCAGGCACGAGTATATTGTCAAAGCAACAGATTGATGTATGATGAACCTATCGACATTGAAGTGCTTTCTAAACGTATAGGAGACGTAAAACAGCTTTATACACAGCATGCTGGAGTGCGTCCTTTTGGAGTTTCTATAATCTTCGGCGGTGTCGATAAAACAGGTAACCGTCTCTTTTCCACCGATCCCAGCGGAACTTACAGAGCCTACAAAGCAGCTGCGGTAGGCGTGGGGAGGGAGACAGTTGAAGGAATCTTAAAAACCGAATATCGAGAAGAGATGAACTTGGAGGACGCTGCGATGCTTGCCATTAAAAGCCTCAAAAAGGCGCTTCAAGCACGAGATGAACAGCTAAGAGTCAAAATTAGTATGGTGCCTGCATCCACGAAAACATATCAGACAATGCCCGACGAAAAAGTTGAGAAATATTTGAAGGCCATAGAATAGAGTGAAACGCTAAATGAGTGAACGATACACCGTTGCGCGCATAACCCGCGACGGTGAACACTTTGAAATCCTAGTCAAACCACAACCTGCTCTAAACTACACTATGGGCAAAGTGACATCGATCTCTGAAATCTTAGTTGCCGACACAATATTTACCGATGCTAACAAAGGAACGAAAGCAGGAGACGATAAACTCCAAGCTGCCTTCGAAACCACAGATCCTAGAAAAATTGCAGAGATAATCCTGAGAAAAGGAACACTCCAGCTTACAACCGAGCAGAGACGACAACTAACTTCGGAGAAACGGAGAAAAATAATAGCTTTTATAACACGTCAAGCTGTTGACCCTAGAACAAACCTGCCTCATCCATCTCTTCGTATTGAACAAGCAATGGAGCAAGTCCACTATCCCATAGATCCTTTCAAAGAAGTCGAAGAACAAGCTAAGGATATAATCAAGCTCCTACGCCCAATTCTTCCCCTCAAAATAGAGGAAATCCAAGTTCAAGTGCGAGTCCCCCCTGAATATGCCGCCAAAGCCTACGGCACAGTCAAAGGTTATGGCGCCATAAAACGTGAAGAATGGCGCGCAGATGGCTCTTGGTCTGCTGTAATCGAGCTGCCGGCTGGCCTTTATGGGCCTTTCCTAGACAAACTAGGAGACCTAACCAAAGGAACCGCAGACGCAAAAAAGATTTAAAAAAAATTTAGGAGTGTGAAAAAATGCCCACTTTCTATGAAAGACGACAGCTAGTAGCTCCCGGCGACTTGTTAGCTGAGGGAAACTACGTAGCTGGTGAGAATTCATTCAAAGAAAATGAGAAAATATACGCAACTCGTGTTGGACTAGTTGAATACGATGAACGTAGAATCAACGTCGTGGCCTTGAAAGCGTTCTACACCCCAAATATAGGAGACACTGTAATCGGAAAAGTGACCGATGTTACACTGGGCGGGTGGCTTGTAGATATCAATGCACCCTATCCTGCGCTTCTTCGTGCCTCAGAAGTCATGGAACGTTCTTATCGCCCTCAAAAAGACGAATTATCCGCGATTTTCGATGTAGGAGACCTAGTCATCGCTAAAATTGCGTCCTATGACCGAACCCGCGATCCACTTCTAACTGTTCGAGAGCCAGGCCTAGGAAAAATCACGCGTGGTCAATTGATCAAAGTCACTCCCACAAAGATTCCTCGAATCATCGGTAGAAAAGGATCAATGATAAGCACGATAAAACATGAAACAGGATGCCACATATTTCTAGGACAAAACGGATTGGTGCATATAAGTGGCAAGAACCCAGAAGACGAGCAACTTGCAGTTTTAGCTATTCGAAAAATAGAAGACGAGTCCCATACGAGTGGTCTAACCGATCGTGTAACAGAAATGTTGAAAAAAGTAAAGGAAGGTGAAACCAAAAATGCCTAAGAACGAGGAAAAACTAATCGAAAAAGACCTGAGAATAGATGGAAGAAGATTCAACGAATTAAGAGCAACAAAAATAAAAGTAGGTATCCTCAGTAACGCAGATGGTTCTGCATACATTGAACAGGGAAAAAACAAAATCTTGGCAGCGGTTTATGGCCCGCATGAAGTGCATCCGAAACATTTAGCTTTGCCCGATCGCTGTCTACTGAGATGCCGATACCACATGGCGCCCTTTTCGGTTGATGAGAGAAAATCGCCTGCCCCTTCGAGAAGGGAGATAGAGCTTTCTAAAGTGATACGGGAAGCTTTGGAGCCATCCATATTCTTGGAATACTATCCGCGTACATCCATTGATCTTTTCATAGAAGTTCTTCAAGCACACGGTGGCACTAGATGCGCGGGTATAACCGTTGCCTCACTAGCACTAGCAGACGGCGGTATACCGATGCGAGATTTGATAGTAGCTTGCGCTGCTGGGAAAGTGGAGGGGAAACTTGTCCTCGACTTAACTGACGAGGAAGACAAGAAAGGCGAAGCGGATGTTCCTGTCGCATACATGCCGAACCTAAATGCTATAACACTGCTTCAAATGGACGGCCAACTGACGCTTGAGGAATTTGGAAAAATTATCAATCTTTCCCTGGATGGTTGCAAACAACTCTACACTATGCAAAAGGAAGCCTTAAAAGCCAAATACGTAGCTGTGAAAGAGGAAGTTGAAGAATAATGTCCATGGTCATACGGGTGAAACAGAAACAGATTGCTCAGCTGATGGATAAAGGTAAAAGACTAGACGGAAGAGGGCTAACCGATTACCGTGAAATTGAAGTAGAACGGGGAGTCATTGAAAAAGCTGAAGGCTCTGCGCGAATTCTTCTAGGCAAAACTGAAGTGTTGGTAGGGGTGAAAATTGAAGTTGGTGAACCTTTCCCAGATACTCCAGACGAAGGCGTCTTAACGGTAAATGCAGAGCTTGTGCCTTTGGCATCTCCAACCTTTGAACCTGGTCCTCCCGACGAGAACGCTATCGAGCTGGCCAGAGTGGTTGATAGAGGTATACGAGAGTCGAAGGCGATAGACCTCAAGAAACTCTGTTTAGATCCTGGAAAAAAAGTAATCGTGGTTTTCATCGACGTGTACGTGCTCAATCATGATGGAAATCTAATCGATGCTTCAAGTGTTGCGGCGTTGGCGGCTTTGTTGAACACAAAGATGTTCAAATACGACGTCGAAGACGGAGAAGTTAAAGTGAAACTCGGCTATACGCCTTTGCCTATGCAAAACTATCCTATAGCCATAACTTTTGCCAAAATAAATGACAAACTTGCTGTGGATCCGTGGTTGGAAGAAGAACAAGTGATGGATGCTCGTTTAACTATGAGCCTTGGAAAAGACGGGAAAATATGTGCTATCCAGAAAGGGGGTACAGGCCATTTTACTGCAGAACAGATATTAGAAGTGGCAAGACTAGCTAAAGACAAAGCTTCTGAGATACGCAAGTTAGTGGTGAAAGAATAGGATGGGAAGAACCAAGAAAATCGGCCCCACTGGAGGTCTAAAGGCTAGATATGGCGCAACAGTGAGAAAAAGATACATCGAAGTAGTAACAGAGGCCAAGAAATCCCACACATGTCCTCAATGCAAAGCAGCTACCGTTAAACGCCAAAGTGTTGGACTTTGGAAATGCAGAAAATGTGGTTTAACTTTCACCGGCGGTGCTTACACACCCTCAACTAAACTGGGGTCTACAGCTAAACGAGCAGCAAAAGCCATATCTGCAGAAAGCTGAAAAAAGCTAACCTCTGCGGGGTTCTCCAGCTTTTTTGAGTAATTCTACTCGTCGTTTATTTCTCGCTAGAGCAGAAACGCGTATGATTCCCTTTATTTCAAGTCGCATCAGTTCTCTGTTTAGAACGTTGAATCCCATGTCGCCGTGAATTTCTTTAACCATGTCGTGTAGTTCAGTGTCAGTTACGGAACTTTTGCGTTGCAGTAGTTCCACGATAATTGTAGAAAGAGGTTGAGGCTTCCATATTTTGGTGGCCATTTAAACACCTTTACGCTACTGGTGTGGTTGGTTTCTGCAATTGTCTCACCTGTTTAGCAAATCCTTTATACCATGTTTCCATGTCTGACGAGATCGACGGGCCAATTTTACTTGCTGCTTCTTTGAAGTCTTCAGAAGTTACCACCTTTGCATTTATGTCCTTCCTCAAAGCATTTAACGCTGCCTCACGACACAACGCTTCGATATCTGCGCCGCTGTAGCCCTTTGTTATCCTGGGTAGGGTCTCTAAATTAACATCTACGTTCAAGGGCATGTCTTTGGTGTAGATTTTGAAAATTTCCGATCTGGCTTTTTCGTCTGGTTCTGGCACGTAAATTAATCTGTCGAAGCGTCCTGGTCGCAATACGGCACGATCTATTATGTCTGGGCGGTTGGTAGCTGCGATTACCACTACGTCTTCTAGGCTTAGTATTCCATCCATTTCTGTTAGAAGTTGGCTTATGACGCGTTCTGTTACGCCGCTGTCTGCGAATCCCATGCCCCTTCTGGGAACGAGAGAGTCAAATTCGTCAAAGAATATTACTGCCGGTGCAGCCATTCTAGCCTTGCGGAACACTTCTCTTATGGCTTTCTCCGATTCTCCAACCCATTTGCTGAAAACCTCTGGACCTTTTATGGTGATGAAGTTTGCTTCGCTTTCGGTGGCTACTGCTCTGGCTAGCATGGTTTTGCCGCAGCCTGGGGGACCAAACAAAAGAATTCCTTTTGGAGGTCTTATGCCTAATCGTTTGAAAACTTCTGGGTTTTTCAGTGGCCATTCAACTGCTTCTATGAGCTCTTGTTTTACCTCTTCTAATCCGCCTATATCTTTCCAGTTAACTGTGGGCGTTTCGATGTATACTTCTCGCATTGCTGTAGGAGTGATTTCTTTGTAAGCGTTAAAGAAGTCTTCCATGCGCACATCCATCTTATCCAAGACAGAAGGGGGAACTCGTTCTTCTTCTACGTTGATTTCTGGCAAATATCGTCTCAAGGCTTTCATCGCGGTTTCTCTGCCTAACGCTGCAAGATCTGCGCCCGTGTAGCCGTGGGTCATTTCAGATAACTTTTTCAAATCCACATCTTCCGCTAAGGGCATGCCGCGTGTGTGAATTTGTAGGATTTCGTAACGTGCCTGCTTGTCTGGGACTCCTATTTCTATTTCTCTGTCGAAGCGTCCTGGTCTTCGAAGTGCGGGGTCGAGGGCGCTAGGTCGGTTTGTAGCGCCTATAACAATCACATTACCCCTTCCACTCAAACCGTCCATTAGAGCTAATAGTTGGGCTACTACTCTTCTTTCTACCTCTCCCGTAACTTCTTCCCTTTTAGGAGCAATTGCGTCCAACTCGTCTACAAATATAATGCTCGGCGCGTTTTGTTGTGCCTGCTGAAAAATTTCTCGTAGTCTTGCTTCTGATTCGCCGTAAAATTTACTCATTATCTCTGGACCGTTTATGGAGAAAAAGTTTGCTTCAGACTCGTTTGCCACCGCTCTGGCCAGCAATGTTTTGCCGCAGCCTGGGGGGCCATGAAGCAAGACACCTTTCGGCGGCTCTATGCCTAAGCGTTGGAAAAGCTCTGGGTGTCTGAGGGGTAGCTCTACCATTTCTCGTACGCGTTGGATTTCTTCGTGTAGACCGCCGATGTCTTCATAGGTGGTGCGAGGTACTCCTTTTGCCTCTGGTGCTGGTTCGTTGAGAATTTGTAGGTTTGTGTCTTTGTTTATTCGGACTATTCCGTGGGGGCGGCTTTTGGTAACCGTAAAGGGTATGGCG
>JBKHJI010000003.1:0-55646 GCA_046538175.1 Bathyarchaeia archaeon
AAGAAAGCTGCCGACGAAAATCGAGAGGTTCTAACCGAGATAGAAGCCAAAAAAATTTTGGAAGCTTACGGCATTCCTACAGCTAAAACTCAACTAGCAAAAACCGAAGACGAAGCCGTTTCGTCGGCTGAAGAAATCGGCTATCCCATCGTTTTGAAAATCTATTCGCCGCAGATCACGCATAAAACCGACGTAGGCGGCGTGATGTTGAATCTAAAGAATGAAACTGAAGTGCGAGAAGCCTACAAGAAAATCCTTGAAAACGCCCAGAAAAAAGCTTCCGAAGCGGATGTAAAAGGCGTAACGGTGCAGCCCATGATAACAAAAGAAGGCTATGAACTCATCATCGGCTCCAAAAAAGACCGACTCTTTGGGCCAGTCATATTGTTTGGGATGGGAGGAGTCTTCGTGGAACTATACAAAGACAGAGCCATAGGGCTTCCCCCTCTAAACCAGACCCTGGCGCGAAGAATAATCGAACGTACCCAAGTCTATCAACTTCTGAAAGGCTTCAGAGGCAAACCCTCCGCAAACACTAAACGTCTCGAAGAAATCATGGTCAAATTTTCGGAAATGCTAATAGACTTTCCCGAGCTAACAGAAGTGGACATTAATCCCCTGATTGTGGACAACGAAGACGCTGTAGCCCTCGACGCTCGTATAGTCATAGATAGAAACCTCTTATTCCAAGAGGTGGCGCCCCACGAACACTTGGTCATAAGTCCCTACCCCAAAAGGTACGAGTGGCAAATAAAACTCAAAGACAATAGGGCAATATTACTCCGCCCCATAAAACCTGAAGACGAACCCCTAGAAAACGACTTGTGGAAAACCTTCTCAGAAGAAACCCAGAGGTTCCGCTTCTTCAGCCCCATGAGAACTTGGTCCCACGCCACACTAGTGAGATACACGAATATTGACTACGACAGGGAAATCGCGCTAGTCGCCATACTAACTGAGAACGGAAAGAAAAAGATGATAGGCGTGGTACGTATGATAATGGAGCCGCCGGACTTTAATGCGGCTGAGGTCGCCATCGTAGTAGGCGATCCTTGGCAAGGACTCGGTTTAGGCTCAAAAATGATGGACTCCATAATCGAAGTAGCTAAAGACAAGAATTTAGACAGTATTTATGGACTCATGTTGCGTGACAACCAGCGTGCTATAGAGCTGTTTAGAGAAAAGCTTTTCAGTGTTGACTATGCTTCGGTTAAGAAGGTTGTTAAAGCCACATTGAAGCTTTAGCGAAAATGCTAATGAACGTCGAGGAGTTCAAAGCTATCGTTGAGCTTCTCTATTACAAAGTCTGGTTGACATGGAGCTTTTTCCATCTCAGCGAGGCTGTTGAACTGAGAGGGAATAAAAGCAGTCATCATACCCGCACTTTTGGCCCCTAAAATGTCTTCTGCAGGTGTGTCGCCTACGAAAAGAGTTTCGTCAGCTTTTACACGTAACCTTTTCAGGGCTTCTTGGAAAATCTTTGGGTTAGGCTTGCGCCAGCCTGTTGCTTCTGAAACGATTATAGTATTGAAGAAATGGTTAATCTCCAGTTTTCTCAAGCCTGCGTAGATAACCGGGGCGTAGGTATAATTGGAAACAAGTCCAAGCTTGTAATATTGTGAGAGTTTCTCTAAAGTCTGTTTTGCAGTAGGTCGCAGCTGCATGGCGTCTAGATAGTCTTTGAAGAAAATGTTTATCGCCGTTTTGATTCTTTCGTCTTCCGGCGTGATGTCATATCCCAAATAGGTCAGAGCGTCGGAAACCCAAATAGCGTTTGTGACCTCTATAAGCTGCTCGTAGCGAATTTCACGGTGTTTTCGGTGGGCTTTTTTGTAAGCTTGGAAGAAACTTTCCTGATCAATTTCAAAACCGTTTTCGACAAGGCTTTTGAACATTTTCTCTTCGGCTTTTTCCAAGGAATAACCCACCAAACATGTCAGGGTACCGATGAAATCGAAAATCACCGCCTTGATTTTCGCCACACTGCTTCAACCTCTTGAAAGGTAGATACACGAAATTTTAATTTAAAAGTGCAACGTCTTATACTAATCTGCCGCGCGGTCGTAGTCTAGCATGGTTAGGACGTCGGCCTTCCAAGCCGTTAACCCGGGTTCAAATCCCGGCGGCCGCACCAGATTCTATATTAAGAATGCCCACAACATTATCGAGGGAACAAAATTGGCTGAGAAAAAAACCGGCGGTCCAAAAGTTGCTGTTATTGGCGCAGGCTTTGTAGGGACTACGTTTGCTTACTCGCTTTTGATTTGCGGAACGGTTTCTCAAATTGTGCTCATAGACATTGATAAAAAGAAGGCTGAAGGAGAAGCGATGGACTTGAACCATGGATTACCATTTGCACATCCGGTGAAACTTTGGGCTGGCGACTATTCTGACTGCAAAGATGCTGACATAGTGGTAATAGCCGTAGACATAGGCGGGAAAATTGAGCAAACGCGTCTAGAGAAGGCTGAAGGTAACTTCAAGATTATGAAGCAGATAATCCCAAAAATTGTCGAGTATAACAAGAACTGCATCCTCTTGGTAGTAACGAACCCTCTTGACGTCATGACTTATGCTGCTTTGAAACTCTCTGGGTTTCCAAAAAACAGGGTCATAGGCTCAGGCACCATTCTGGACACTGCACGCCTTCGCTATTTGGTAAGCGAACACCTTCAAGTAGACCCTCGAAACGTTCACGCTTACATAATAGGCGAACATGGCGACAGCGAAGTACCTGTATGGAGTCTCGCAAACGTGGCAGGAATAAGGCTAAAAGACTACTGCCCCATCTGCAAAGTCCCATACGACTTTGAACATCTCAACGGCTTGTTCCTAAAAGTGAAAAACGCGGCGTACGAAATAATGGAACGCAAAGACAGAACTAACTATGCAGTCGCGCTGGGTCTAGCCAGAATTGTAGAAAGTATCATTCGAGACGAAAACGCCATTCTCACAGTGTCGTGTTACCTAGAAGAATATCACGGCGTAAATAATATCTGCTTAAGTGTACCGTCCATTATTAATCGCAAAGGCGTTAGAGAAACCATTAAACTTCCACTAGACGAACAAGAGAAAGAAGCTTTCAAGAAATCAGCAGCAATAATAAAAGACGTGGCAAATTCGCTGGAACTCTGAAACATATTCAAAGCTAAAATGAGAGTGTGGGCTCTCAATTGAGATTCCCTGACGAACGCGACGGAAAACTTGTCGTCGTTGCACACTGTATATTGAATCAAAACTCGAGAACCTTAGGCTTGGCTCACTATCCTGCGGTAGTCAAAGAGATCCATGACATCTTGAGAAGACATAACGTTGGATTTCTCCAAATGCCTTGCCCAGAACTGATTTACGGAGTCGGACGTCCGACAAAGACAAAAGAAGAATACGACTCCCCCGGCTACAGAGCACATAGCAGACAAATCGCGCTTTCCATAGTTAACCAACTTGAAGAATACTTCAAAAACGGCATCAAACCAGTTGCTGTACTAGGCATCAAGAACAGTCCCAGCTGTAACATAAGCGATTCTATGGACGAAACAGGAATTCTTATGGAAGAATTAATGTCAGAGTTGAAAAAGAGAAAACTAGAAATTCCTATACGCGCCATAAACACTTCAGAAACCGACACCTCAGATGTAAAATGGTTAGAGAACATCTTGGAAACGGTCTAAAGCGGTGGTTTCGTCTTTTTTCGCTTAAGCTCCGGCAACATGGTCCATCTCTCAAACTTGAGGCTAGGCGGCTCTTCTTGGAATAACTCCTTTCGTTTCGCCTCTAACAACCGATTCCTTTCGCCTAAGAACTCGGCGGCAGTAATCACTCTATTCCCCACACTTTCAGCAGCGTCAAAAACTGGGTCTGCCCAATCCCGCCATTTCAAATCGCGCAGAAGATGATGCTCTATAACGACAGTTGGAACCTCTCTAACCAAAGTTACCAAATTTTTCAAGCCTCGCTGCAACTGCGGCTGTTCTATGCGAAAGCCTGCGAGATAAAGAGGCGGCCCGCCGATGATCAGCAGCTGCGGTTTTTCATCCAAAATCATTTTCAAAGCAGCATCATCAAGGGGACCTTGAACATCAGAAGCAAATAACGCCCTTTCACCGGTATGTTCGATAGTGGTCATGAGCAACCAGCCCAAAGGAGTATCTGCCAAACCATGAAAGACCGGCCGCGAAAATCTCAACGTGGTTTCGCCGAACGAGAAAGTCTTTCCGTCTGCAAACATCAACTTCTCGGCGTACTTGCCTCCGGTTTTCTCGAACAGCCATCCTCTCCTACGTTGGCTAGCATTGATATCGACATGATAGTGTTTGGCTAGCACTAGTTTGTCCTCACAAATTTGCCGCGCAGTTTCGGCATTTGTCCAATTGCAAAGCCAGTCTTCATAGGAAGGTGTATGATGGTCAAAGTGATAATGACTAATTGTAACAACTTCTGCTTTCTCAGCAAACAAGGCAATTCGCTGCCTAGCCTGTTTTATAGCCTCGAATTCTCGAGGATGAGGCGGCAACCTGAAACGATATGGGCAAAGCGACACACCAGCGTCTAGAAGAACGCGAATGTCATCTGTCTCCAAATAAGTACACATCGACCTTACGCCTAGGCTTTCAGCCGCCAAAGGCCTAACTCTGATTTTTTGAAGCATAACATTCGCATCTGCACGAGGATATACACTTTTATGCAAGCGTTCTTAATGATGTTTTGGTGGGCGATGACGACTCTGGCCCCCTGATCCAAAAAAATGATGGCGATCTTGAGTGCGGAGGCCCTCCACTATTTATTCTTGTCTGACATTCGACTCGGCAGTTATACTTTTACTACGCTCTTCTAAGAAGATACTTTCAAATGGACAAAAACCGTTAAAAGCCACAATGAACAGACACTTTAAAGAGGGAGTTTATCAGTGCCTTACGCCAGCGTTTTCAAAGACGAAACTAAACTGGACATAAACTACACGCCCTCCAAACTTCAACACCGCAATTATCACTTTCAACTTCTCAATCGATATTTTCTCCACGCTGTGGAAACGCCGGGCAAAATGACGCAACGTGTAATCGTAACTGGCAGAGTGGGAACCGGAAAAACTGTTTTAACTCGCCATTTCGGCCAAAATATTGTTCGTGAAGCCAAACACCGTAACATTAACTTACATTATGTACATGTAAACTGTCGCCAAAACAAAGGAAGCTTCTTCTATATACTGCAGCAGATAATGACCCAGTTTCATCCAACCTTCCCAAAACGAGGTTACTCTGCAGAAGAACTCCTACAAGCTTTAATGCAAGTTCTCGACGACCAAAATATATATCTCATACTGGCTTTGGACGAGCTAGAACCGCTTATTCAAAACGAAGGCTCTGAACCTCTCTACAAACTAAGTCGTATAGAAGAAATTCGTGAAAAACCCTCTAAAAGGGTTTCTCTTCTCTGTATACTCCGAGAGTTAAGCTGGCTTAACAAGCTCGATGCGAGTACTAGAAGCACTCTCCAAAGCAACGTAATCCAGCTAGATACCTATACAAAGGTGCAGCTGCAGGACATTCTAAACGATCGTGTGATATTAGCCTTCAACTCGGGAACGGTTCCCTTGGAAACAGTAGAATTAGCGGCAGAATTAGGCGAAGAAGAGGGAGGAAACGCGCGTTACGCCATAGAGCTTCTGTGGAGAGCTGGAAAATATGCAGACACCGAAGAAGCCATCGAAGTTTTACCCGAGTATATCAGGAAAGCGGCAGGAAACGTTTATGCGAACATACGCAGAGACGAAATTGCAACTTTAGATCTTCACAAAAAACTTTTTCTTCTAGGCATCGCCAGACGTTTTCAACAAACTGGAGGAGTCTATCTTTCGATGGGCGAAGCAGAAGAAGCCTATACTATTGTATGCGAGGAATTTGATGAGCCTCCTCGCGGGCACACGCAAGTTTGGAAGTACATTCAGGAACTTTCGAGCCTAGGCCTTGTCAACGCAAAGCTTTCAACCACTGGTCAACGCGGCAAAACAACTTTGATTGGGTTGCCTCGTATAGCAGCAACAGACTTGGAGAAAGAACTAAACAAATCTTTGGAACACGTCAAGCGAGGATATGCGCGATGATGATTGAGGACGTGTTTGCTTCTAGAGGAAGAGTCAGAATTCTGCGCACTCTCTCCGAAATAGGGGAGTTGAACATCTCTGAAATCGCTAGGCGAGCGGGTTTGAACTACACAACAACGAACGAACATCTGCAGGTGTTAGAAGAAGCGGGTTTAATAAAGCACAAGTCTTTCGGCCGCATCCGTATCTACCGATTCAACGGCGAAAACGCTAAGGCTAAGGCAATAAAACATTTGATGGACATTTGGGAACAAGAAAACAAACACATACAACCTTAAGGTGTAAATTATGAGCATGGTGGATGTAACTAAGAAACCGGAAATTTTTCGCGAAGCAACCGCTAGGGGCGAAATAAAGTTGAAAGTTGAAACGATCCGTCTGATTAGCGAAGGAAAAGTTGAGAAAGGCGATGTTTTCAGCTTGGCGAAAGTTGCAGGTGTATTGGCTGCCAAGAAGACATGCGAGTTGGTGCCGCTGTGTCACCCGCTTCCATTGTCTAACATAGACGTGACGTTAGAAATCGCAGACGAAAATACGGTAGCAGCCGAAGCCACAGTTAAAGCCTTTGCGAAAACAGGTGTCGAAATGGAAGCGTTAACGGCTGTTTCAACTGCGCTTCTAACAGTTTGGGACATGACTAAGCAATATGAAAAAGATCGCGAAGGCCAATATCCCACGACTGTCATCGGCGAAGTCAAGATTTTGAGTAAGGTGAAGAAAGAATGAGCGCATCCTCACAGAAGCACAAAGCTGAAGCTCCAACCAAACTGGGCTTCGTCTTGATTATGTGCAGCACATCGCGCTTTGCAGATTGGAAGGAAGGAAAATCCGTAGATGATCGGTCAGGCGATTTAATTGTTCAAACACTTGAGAAATCCTGCCACAAAGTTGTCTCTCGGGTCTTGGTGCCTGACAATAGAGAAATGATCGAGGACGCTGTGAAAAAGGCTTTGTCGCATAAAAATGTGGAAGCTATCATTGTCTGCGGTGGCACAGGAATTACGCCTAAAGACGTAACCATTGAAGCCATCACCCCTATGTTACAGAAGGTCCTGCCAGGTTTCGGCGAGTTATTCCGAAAACTTAGCTACGATAAAATAGGATCTGCTGCTGTCTTGAGTCGAGCGGTCGCAGGAGTTGCAGATGGAAAAGCGGTTTTTTGTATTCCGGGAAGCGTGGACGCCGTATGGCTTTGTTTAGACAAGCTTATATTGCCCGAAACGGGTCACATCGTGAAGCACGCATGGGAAGAACCATGATTAGAGACAAGTTTGGCCGCCCTGTTCTGAACTTGCGGATTTCGGTCACCCAACGCTGCAATCTACACTGTCCCTACTGCCACCGTGAAGGGCAAGAGAAAGAGCCCGATGCCTCTGTGGTTGAAATGACCGCTGCAGAGATTGTTCGTCTGGCTGAGATAGCTATTGGCTTAGGAATAAGCCGGATCAAGTTGACAGGCGGCGAACCCTTGCTGCGAAAGGATATTTCGGATATTGTGGATGGAATAGCGAAGTTAGAAGGATTGCAGGATTTGTCGATGACCACGAACGGTACTCTTTTAGCTTCCTTGGCGAAAGATTTGCAGGCTCGCGGCTTAATGAGAGCTAATGTTAGTCTCCCCTCTCTTAATGAGAATGTTTATTCCCAACTGATGGGCGGCAGCTTGCAAGATGTCTTAGAGGGAGTCAACGCTGCGGTTGAGGTTGGGTTGAATCCTGTTAAGATAAATATGCTGGTTCTAGCGGGTGTGAACGAGAACGAAATTTCGGCAATGGTCAACTTCGCTGAGAAAAGCGGGAGTTTGCTGCAACTGATCGAATTGGAACCCGTTAACCTCAGCAAAGAGTATTATGAACGTTTCCATTATCCTTTAGACGCGGTGGAAGCCAACTTGGCAAAGAAAGCTCTACGCACTGAAGCGCGACCTTACATGCAAAACAGACACGTATACTACTTGCCAAAGGGACGCGTGGAAATAGTTCGCCCTATAGAAAACACCGAGTTCTGCGCCCATTGCACGAGACTGCGGATAACCAGCGATGGAAAACTGAAGCCTTGCTTGATGGTGAACACAAATTTGGTGGACGTTCTAACTCCCATGAGAAGCGGAGCTACCGACGAAGAATTGGTAAAGATTTTTAGAGAAACCTGCCTCAAAAGAGAACCATATTATAGGATGTCAGTATATCAAACGGCGAGTAATTAGGCCTCTCATCTAGTTTGTGAGTTTCAATATGGCTTTTGCTTGTTTTTTGTTTCCAGCAATGTAATTGATTTCTTCTTCTTCAAAGCTGAACCATTCAGTTAATCCTGAGGCCATCTCCGGATTGTGCTCGAAAATAATTTTCAAGTAAGGTAGCACGTCTCTTTGTGCATTTGCCACTGAAATGTGCATTCGTCGTTTTATCTTCTTCCCAATTTCTTTTTTCATTGTTCTTTCAGCTCGGCTGGTTGACAACGTTTTTATTCTCTGGGGAAACCTGAACGGTATCCATCCAGATGGTTTTGACTTATCTCTCGCCATTGCCACACCCGCAGTCATAAAGTCAATCACGTAACGCGTCAACTTCCAATTCTGCGTCCGCCTAATCCTCCCCCTATACAGATCTGCTCTTGCCAAAGCTTCCATGGCTTCTGCCAGTTCTGATGGAACATTGAAATGGTGAGGGGCGTTTTCGTAGATCCACTCAAAGAGCATGTCTAAATCTACGTCAGCCATATCAACAGCTTGTTTGGCTGTTTCACATGTTTTTCCATACAGCACTAAACGTAGAACATTGAAAATCACGTCTTTGCGGTCACGGTAAGCAAGCCACGAAACATCCTCGTAAGCAAGTCTTTTCTTTCCCTGAGCCAAAGCCTGCAAATCATTTACAGCTGAACGTACGTCACCTTCGCTGCGTTGTGCAATGAATTTCAAAGCCTCTTCTTCAGCCTCTATTCCCTCTGCGGCGATGATCCTCTTCAGATGTTTCAATACATCATTTGTAGACGGTTTCTTAAATTCAATGATGAGATATTTTTTCTTGTCTCGAAACGCAACAAATCTTTTGTCCCAAAAATCGTTGGCTGTCAAGATAATGGGACATCGAGTGTTCTTTATTATGTCTACTATGGCTGGGATGGCACCTCGATCCACGGTACCATATACGCCGTCCATTTCGTCCAAGAGAATCATGCGGTTCTTTGCAAAGAAACTACCATATTGAGAAGCTAAACCAGCAAACTGTCGAATTTTCTCTTCGGTGCGATAATCACTGGCGTTTTTTTCTATAAGCTCCATGGCAAAATCGTGGGCGAAGGCTTCTACAGACACTGTTTTGCCGACTCCCGGTGGACCATGAAGAAATGCAGCTTTTTGTTTAGGAATCCCATTTGCCCAAGATTTTAACCATTTTCCCAGAGTGCTAATTGGCTCTTTGTTTCCTACCACTTCTTCCAAAGTTTTGGGCTTGTGCTTCTCTGTCCAGGCAGCATGCACTAGAAGCTAGCCACCTTTTAACTCTTGACCCGCTTCAACTAGCTTCGCCAATAAGGCGCTGAGCTGCACCTCTTCGTCTGCTCCTTCTACTAGTCGGAAGTCCACTTCACCCACTATGTCTGCCAGTTTAACTTTCCAGTTTTCGGAAATATCGAGGCGGAAGAGTTCTCTATGAATCTGCTTCACTATATCGGTCCCGGCAACGCCGTACTTCACAATCATTTCCCGAAGTTTTTTTCGTGCTTCGACAAAATTGCCGTCCATGGCGATTTTTATTATGACGTGAACATCCTCTGGGTTTGCTCGTCCAACTACAGAATAAACTGTTTCAGAGTTTATGGGTTTACCGAGGGAGGCAGCTGCTTGTAACGCGTTTATAGCTTTTCTCAAATCACCGCCGCAAACTTGGTAAACTGCGTCCAAACCGTCTTCCAACAACTGCACTTTTTCATTTTCGGCTATATGTTTGAGATATGTATCTTGCTCTCCTCTAGGCAAGTAGGTGAAGCGGAAAGGTGCACAACGACTCTGAATTGGCTCAATGATTTTTCCGCTATAATTTGCTATTAAGATGAAACGGCAAGTTTCGGTGTATCTCTCCATAGTTCGACGCAACGCCTGTTGCGCGTCGCTTGTCATATTGTCTGCTTCGTCTAAAACTAGGATTTTGAAGGGAATTTCTCCCATCGTTCGCACACGAGCAAAAGTTTTCACGTTTTCGCGGACGACATTTATGCCTCGCTCGTCGCTTGCATTTAATTCCAACAAATGCTCTCTCCAAGTGCCACTATACAAGTCATGAGCCAAACATAAAGCCGCAGTGGTTTTTCCAGTTCCAGGCGGCCCAGCGAAAATGCAGTGAGGTACATTGCGGGACTTTACGAAGCTTTTGAGCCGCTCCACAATCTCTCTCTGATTTGCCATTTGGGTTAGCGATTTTGGACGATATTTTTCTGCCCACATTTCAAAACTCAAATAGACCTCTCCAAACGATGCTATACAATATACTTATGGCAAAATAAGTTAACCCCTTAACAATAAATTGGAAAGTTTAGGGTTAAGGCCATAGTCCTAATGTTTTTATGGCGTCGGCTACTCTCCCAACAGCTAATAGCATGGCAGCGGTTCTCATGTCTGTCTCCTTTCTGTTCATGGTTTTGTACACGTCATCGAAGGCTTTTACCATTTTGTTCTCCAGTTTCTGGTTTACTTCCTCTAAAACCCAATGTTCTCTTGTCAAGTTTTGAACCCATTCAAAATAGCTAGTCGTAACTCCACCTGCATTAGCCAAAATGTCTGGAATCAAGAATACTTTTCTCTCAGCAAGTATCTCATCCGCTTTGGGCGTGGTGGGTCCGTTAGCACCTTCACCGATTATTTGTGCTTTTATCTTTCCCGCATTTTCTTCTGTAATTTGGTTTTCCAGAGCTGCTGGAACTAATATGTCGCATTCCAGTTCAAGAAGCTCTTGGTTGTTAACTTCTCTTTTCGCCTTTTTGAACTCTAAGACGGAGCCTGTCTTATCTTTATGCTCAAACACCTCGTAAGGATTTAGACCTTGGGAATTATAGATTCCCCCTCTAGAGTCGCTCACCGCGATTATTTTGGCGCCCATATCACTTGCTATTTTAGCCACATTCCAGCCCACGTTGCCGTAGCCCTGCACCGCCATGGTGGCTCCTTTCATTTTCATCCCTAACTGTTTAGCTGCTTCTCGTATGCAAATTACAACCCCTCGAGAAGTGGCTTCTTCCCTTCCCTCAGAACCGCCTACACTTATGGGCTTTCCCGTAACGCATTCAGGCACACTATAACCTCTAAATCGGCTATAGGTGTCCATTATCCAAGCCATGGTTTGGGCGTCGGTGTAAACGTCCGGCGCAGGTACGTCTCTGTGGGGACCGATGAAGTCTAGGAGCATATTTGTGTAGCGCCGTGTTATTCGTTCAAGTTCGGCTTTGGACATCTCTTTAGGATTGCAGCAGACCCCGCCTTTAGCGCCGCCGTACGGAATATTTACAACTGCAGTTTTCCAAGTCATCCACATAGCAAGCGCTGTAACTTCGGCCAAGTCAACTTTTGGATGGTAGCGAATTCCGCCTTTGAAGGGTCCTCTAGCATCTACGTGTTGGACTCGGCATCCCCAATAGACACAGATATCCCCGTTGTCCATCTTTATCGGAATCGAAACCGTTAAAGTTCTTTTAGGACGCTTGAGGAATGCATGTACTCCATGATCCAAGTCTAGCAATTCTGCTGCGATTCTTAACTGTTCCAGAGCAACATCTAATGGTCCCATTTCTTGGCACATCTATTGAACCTCCAAACTCTATTTCTTGATGAAACGTGTTTATTAAAATTGTGAACATAGAAAAAAAGAGGGGGAAGGATCATTCCAGTATTTTTTCAACAGCGTCTTTTTCCACTTCTTCTGCGAGTGGTATGCCCGAAACTTTTGTTGCTCTTACGGATAAAGCCATGAGATCGTTCCTGTCGATTAGGTGAAGTTTCCACTTTCTCGCCCCCGCCAACAATTGCATTAGTCCCACGCCCACACGGTCAATAAGATATGTATATAATCCAACTGCCTCCCATGGAATGTCTTCGAATCTATCGCCGTATTTTTCTTTTAATTCAGGCGTAGCTATGTGGAACTTCTCAGGAGTATCGCCGTACCTGTTTGCAAAAGTGGCTGGTAGTTTGCCTTCTTCCGCAAGTTGTTTGAAGTAATTCGCCTTCATTACTGCAGTTAAAGGTGAACGCCCCATCAAAACTGCTTTTACCAGTGGACCTTTGCCGAAGTTGCTCATAGCGATGGCTTTGAAAATCTGTGTTTCGCTGATAAAACCTCCTGCCATAACAATCTCGGGTACATGTCTACCCTTCTTCTCCAGAATTCTGGCACATTTCAGGACCAAAGCTTCTAAATATACTGTTGGAACGCTCATTTCGTCCATCATAGGAACTGGGCTCATGCCTGTCCCGCCACCTGCACCGTCGAAAGTTACTGCTTCAATCTTTGCTTCAGAAGCCATTTTCATTGTATAAGCAACTGCGGAAGGTCTGTAAGCACCCGTTTTGAGAATTACATGCTTTGCACCTTGCTGTCTGAGCCAATCAATATCTTCCAGAAAGTCTTTTTGTTTGGGGATGCCCACTCTGCTGTGTCTTTCAAAGGATTGGAAAACGCCAGCTTTGAAGGCTTGTTGAACTGTCAGATCTTCTGGATCGGGAATGACTATGTAGCCTCTTTTCTTCAGCATTATGGCTTTGTCAAGGTTTCGTATGCGCACTTCTCCTCCGATGGCTTTGGCACCTTGCCCCCATTTGCGCTCAATAACATTCACTTCTAGTTTTGAGAGAGCATAAACGTCTACGCCTAATCTTTGATCTTCCACGTTAGTTTGAACCACAACTTCGCCATATTTACCGTCCCAGAACTTTCGGAAAGCATCCACACGTCTCCTCAACTCCTTCGACTCGGCAACTTTACCGTTTTGTATCTTCGATTCTTGATCCATTCCACATACGTTTTCGCCGATTGTTATAATGGCTCCTGACAACGCCGCGCCTACTGCTAAACCTTCCCAGTTAAGCCTCGCAACTTCGGTGGAGCCAAATGCTCCAGTTAAGACTGGAAGTTTTAAAGATATACCTGCAACTCTAGTTTCGATGTTTGCGTTTGGGAAAAGCGCCATATCCGAGTCTTCTTCAATTCCTTGAACTTGGAAGAGTGAGGCTTGAATGTTGAAGTGAGACCAGTCTAAATGGAAGTCTTTCAATGCACCTGCCGTACTGTAACCAAATTGTAAGGGCTCTGGATAGAGAGCTTCCCTTCCTCGGAAGGTGGAAAGGCTGATTTCACAGAGGAAGGGGCAGTCTCGGATGCATATGGGGCACATGCCACTTGTGGGGCTGGTATCTCTTACTCGAGTTTGGGTACCGGTAGTGGATTTGCCATTTAAATAAGCACTGTTTCGATCTACACGTTCCGGCATTTTTTTCCCTCATGTTTACATTTGCAAACCTTAGAATATGAGCGAATAGTAACTGCCAGATTTAAAGATTCCTAAAATGCATGGAATTATGAACAACTATGAACATGAAAATCCGTTCCAAAGAGGCCTGACATTATTTGAAGCTTATTTCCAAGCCATTCGTCACATATTCTCGTCGCTTGTAAGTGGAAAGGGAATATCTGCTGCCTCCCTTCTTCACTGTAAGAAAGGTTCCGCCATCTTCCTTTGAAAGGTCAATAACCACTTGTGTCATATGTTCAATAGTGGCGATGAACTCTGGGGGATGTGCCCCTTTTATCAACGACCAACAAGCCAAAGTCTCGTAAGCATATAGCGCTGGACAAACATGACCGAAAAAGTTTTTTGCTGCTTCTCGCCCCCAAATGTGTTCCATCATAGAAAGACTGTAAAAAACTAGTCGAGTTCCCGATGTCACAAATTCTCTCTCGATTCTTCCAAAAAAGTGATGGAATCGTTCAGGGTCTTTACTGCTGGGAACTTTTCTCATCCATGGAGGTGCTTTATCGTAAAAATCACTGAAAATTAACTCTCCCTGCCCTCCTGCCTCTGAGAAACAGTCTAAAACCAACAGTTTGTTTTCCCATCCACTGGGGAGCTGTTTGAGGAGAGGTTGAAGATGGAATATTATAGCTTGCGGGGGGTAGATGAAGTCGAAATAGATTACCGTATTTCCTTCTTCAATTCCTTGTTTCATAAAAGCTGCCATGAATTCGCGAGCAAACGTTCCTGACTCGACTTCCCATACTACATTCTCACCTAAGGATAGGCCGCCTTCTAGAAGTTCGTCGAGGTTCTTCACTCCAGTCGAATGCCAACTTCCCTCTTTTTTGTTCATAAGTAGTCCCTTACCTTTTTTGGCAAACCGTTGTTATAAAACGTTTAGGTTCTTTGCGTATGTACATCTATGTACATTAGGGACATAACATTTCTATACTTGAACATATATCCTAACTAAGTAGAGAGCGAGAAAAATGTTAAGTCTAATAGAACTATCAGCCAAAGAGCTAGGAATAATGAAGCTGATGGCAGACTTTTTCGCTGAAAAACCTGAGCTTACTGCACAACTCGAAAGTTACACGACGGCTCACTACGCCCTGGTTACTACCTACTCCGAAAACTTCGGCATTCCCGTAGAAAATGCTTGGAAAATCTTTGAACGCTTGATCAACAAAATAAAAGAATCACAATATTTACAGATAGAAATTTCCAAGCCTATTCAAAAACTGCAACCATTAAGTCGGCAAGAGTTAGACATGCTTAGAATCATGATCGACTACTTCTCAGAAAACCCCAAAATGATCCCAGCGAGCGCCATAGCCACTGAAAGAGCAGATGTTTTGGCAGACGCTTTCCACTGGTTCCACGGTTCAACTCTTGAAAAGGCTAAAGAAACATTCAATTCGCTAATGGAGAAACTTCAGGTAGCGACCTCTGTTCAATTAGAAACATTAGCTCCTGCAGTTCCTACGCCAAACCCATACGAAGCTGCCCTTAGAAATTTAGATATTGCTGCAGAAAAACTTAACCTTGACCCCGCGTCTCACCAGTTGCTCAAACACCCAATGCGCATTTTCGTGGCAAATGTTCCCGTGGTCATGGACGACGGGAGCACTCGCGTGTTCACTGGAATCCGCGTGCAGTACAATGATGCGTTAGGTCCAACTAAGGGCGGCATCCGGTATCATCCCGACATCACTATAGACGAAGTGACCGCTCTAGCTGCTTGGATGACTTGGAAAACTGCAGTGGTAGGTCTTCCACTCGGCGGAGGCAAAGGCGGTGTACGATGTAATCCTAAAGAGATGTCCAAAGCCGAACTTGAACGTTTGACAAGAGGTTACACTCGTGCAATGGCAAAATATATAGGACCACACACTGACGTACCTGCGCCGGACGTTTACACCGACGCCCAAACCATGGCTTGGATAATGGACGAATACAGCCAAATAGTGGGTTACAATGCCTTCGGCGTGGTCACTGGGAAACCAGTTAACGTTGGAGGGTCGTTGGGTAGAAACGAGGCAACTTCGTTAGGTCTATTGTATACTGTTATAAATGCTGCAAATCACGTGGGCTTAGAACTTAAAGGTGCAGCGGTGGCGGTGCAGGGCTACGGCAACGTGGGATATCATGCAGCACATCTGCTACAGGAACAAGGATGCAAAATAATTGCAGTTTCAGACTCTAAGGGTGGAATCTACAATCCTGAAGGATTAAACCCTGAAAATCTCCGCAAACATAAAGAGAAGACAGGGTCAGTTGCAGATTATCCAGAGGGTCATGTAATTTCCAATGAGCAATTGCTTGAACTCCAATGCGACATCTTAGTGCCTGCTGCACTAGAAAACCAAATCACTAAAGCTAACGCTGCAAAGATAAAAGCGAAGATAGTAGCGGAAGGAGCCAACGGGCCTGTTACACCAGAAGCAGACGACGTATTGTTTGAGAATAATGTGTTTGTTATCCCCGACATCTTGGCGAACGCTGGAGGCGTCACGGTAAGCTACTTCGAGCAAGTTCAAAACCAGATGAACTACTACTGGACTGAAGAGGAAGTCCGCAGCAAGCTCAAAACTGTGATGGATAAAGCCTTTGAAAGCGTTGTAGAAATCGTGGAGAGACATAACATCAACATGCGCACTGCGGCGTACATGCTGGCTGTGAAAAAAGTGGCTGACGCCATGCTTGCCCGCAAAGGAAAACCGTCTGCTCTGCTATTGCAAACAGTTTAGCCGAAAACCCTTTTTCTTTTTTCTCTACATATGTACATATTCTTCTGCTAATGTTCAAAATTGTGAACATATTTATATAATACAAATGGAAAAAGAATTTTGTGGGAAATATGTCTGTTCATCTTCACACTACAATACCAGCAAAAACAAACAAGATTTTAGAGGCACTAGCAAAGACTTATGGCACTAAAAGCCGCGTTCTCGAACAAGCTTTAGAAACATTTTTGAGAGTTGAAGAAGTAGGCTCGTGCGAAGATTGTATAGTAAAAGCCAAGATAATGGAACAAAACAATCTTCGAGAGACATTAGACTTAACTTCAGTGAACAAAAAAACTTTAAATGGTTTGTTGGAAGTAGCCATAGGTGACAAAAGCTTCGAAGAATTTATCGAAGAGCAACAGACTGAGGCTAGGAATGTTGTTGCAGTTCTCAGAGACTCGGCGGGATGGAACACTCCCATTTCTTTTAAAGATTTCCTGCTTCTAATGGAAGAAATAAAGAACCTGACGCGACTATTCGACATAGCCTCTCACAACGAAATAGATAACACACTAGTTTTAAGAACCAAGGTTTTAGCAAAAGTACCCGAAATTGTGGCAAGCCAAGTTGCTATGATTCTAGAAGGAACAGACACACCCTTCGACCTTCGAATAATGGGCGAAGACATTGTAATAAAAATGGTGAGAAGCGAAATATTTCCGCTGAAAAAGAAAGAGTTTGACAAGGTGCTGAGTCAGCAAATCCAAAAGAGATTCTCGGCAATCAAGCCTAGCCTTTTCAGAAATAACCTTGTATTAGTAGGTCCAGGGTTTTTGCATTGGGCCGAAAAACACTTGGAAGAACCGATTACCGATATGGGAGCGACAATAGGCGATATCCGCGCAGTTCTAGGAACTGGCGAATTACCTAAAGAACCTGAGGAATTCATCAATGGTCTTCTCTCCGCAGGCATTAAGATGAACTGGTTCAGACAAGCAAAGATTCTAAAAGAAGCAGAAAAAGACGCTTTAACCCTTGTTTTTCAAGCCACCTCTTCAGCAATGTCGAAAATAGCAGTTAGCGCTTTTTCTATTATTCTCGCAACACGCGGATGGAAGCTTCTCAACTATTCTGTCGAACACGTTAACGGCAGCATGACAGTCAAATATGTTGGCCCAGAAGACCAAAGCCTCCTAGACCAGTTGGTGGAATTAAGCGCCTACCAAACTATTGGTAAACAGTTTCTAGACGTTATCCAAATTCCACGAGACGTTTTCAACTCCTTTTCTTCCAAGGTTTTCGACACTGACAAAAGAAAATTCGACGACATCTATCGCAACGCTGGCGCACGAATTTCGAATGCAATAAGAATGCTCACACGAAACGATCCAGAAAGAATGCATAGACTTGCAGAGAACTTTATACTCAAGAACTTAAACGCACTCCAAAGCGACGCCGAAGTAAGATTTGTTGACAAAGAACAGTTTACCATAATCTTCAAACGAATAGACCCGTTGTTGATCAACAGCCAGCGAATCCTCGTAGAATCTATGTTCAAAGAACTAGGCTACGAAGTCTCCACAACTGCATTTCAGAACCTTTTAAGCTTCAAACTAAAACAAATAGAAAAACCGTTTCTTGAACCCATTCCCCGCAAAATCATAATGCAGAACCTAGTTGATGCAATGTCTGCCGGCAGCATTGATGAGGCATTTTCACTTGTTAAAGATCAACTTGACGAGATGTTCCCAGAAGATTATCCATGGACCATTCGAGAAGTAGGGGAAAGGCTTACAGATATGTATCGCGAGCTAGGTGTAGAAGTCGAAATAGAATATTTTGAAGGCGGCTTCACACTGAAATACAAAACATGTCCCTACTACCGACTAGTTAAAACTGGGCAGAAGAAATGGCTGTGTAACTTCCGCAAAAAAACAATAGACTACATAATCTCTAGGGTTACACGTGGCAAAAAGGGCAAAATCAAAATCATAAAATCCTTACTTCAAAACGAGCATCCCTGCGAATACGCTATATTCCTAAGTGGATTCTTGGAAAAAACTCTCTAAAAACCCAAAACTTAAACACCATTTCCATCATTTTTTTCGACTGTACATTTTATATTTCTCGCTTTCTATTCTCTTTAAAGACGCTAAGTACGGGGGAAAGGGTAACTGCTCAGTCGCCAATATGTTTCGGTAGAAGATGCAGACTTGATCTTCGAAAACGGCCCAGTCAAAGTTATCGCAAATCGAAATGAGGTGGAAATTGAACTAGCTGGGTTGAAAGTAGGGCCTTTTGAAGAAGGAAGAGAATATGAAATTCGATTTTGGATTGCACAAGAACTGGAGAGGATGAATATTGTTCGTTTTCGAGAAGAAGACTTGTTAGATGTGGTTAGGCTACATAAGATACATTGGAAAGAAAGAGTACAGCCGTCAAATAAGCTATCTCGTCTTCCTGAAGAATTCTACCCAAAATTAAGACGCTACCTCGTCTACCTTAGGAAAGTTTCGCAAAACGATTCTGAGAAATTGAAGGAATACGACAAGTCTTCAAAGGTTTCCCGTGACATCGTTAACTGCAGAATAAAAAAGATTGTTTCACTCGCTTCATCTACGCCTCTCACTGAACAAGCGCTTCAAGATCTAACACCCGAGGAAAGAACTATTTATGATCGCCTCCACCGAATTATTGACGAGTGGAGAAACAAAATTTTGAAAGAGCGAGGCGGAAATAATGACTGAAGAAATTGAAGTCGATCCTCAGCAGCGTTTTGAAGATTTCTTAAAGCAAGATAAATATCGTGAAAGAATATCCCATATGATCATTGCCAACAGTAACTCACTACTTGTAGATTTTGAGGACCTCATGGTTTTCGACATGGCGTTTGCAGAAAGCCTAAAGGAAAAACCAGACGACTATCTCGCGCATGTAAATAGGGCTGCTTATTCTCAGCTAGAAATAGAGGACAGTGAATATGCTTCTAAGATTGAAGAAGTTGTTATTCGTTTCAGGAATTTGCCCGAATCCACACATTTACGCATGTTGGGAGCTGCGAACATAGGGAAACTTGTGATGGTGGAGGGTATAATTGTTCGCGCCACTCCAGTGCAACCTCAAGTAATGCGGGCGGCCTTTAAATGCAAAAGATGTGGCGAAACCTCTTATTTAGACCAGTCTGGTCCATTTTTAAAAGCACCTTTAAGATGCGAAGTCCCACACTGCCAAAGCAAGGGACCTTTTGAATTTGTCCAAGAAGGATCATCCTTCATAGATTATCAGCAAATCCGCATACAAGAGCGCCCTGAGGATTTGCCTCCTGGCCAGTTACCTCGCAATTTAAACGTGAAGCTTGTAAGTCGAGACCTTGTTGACAAAGCTAGACCAGGCGACCACGTGGCAATAACTGGCATCGTTCGCGCCGAAGCACCTGTTTTTCCGACGGCTGGAAAGCTTCGCGTTTTCAGGCTACACGTTGATGCTAATTTTTTAGACGTAGAAAGCAAAGAACCAGAAACAGTTTTCATTACACCTGAAGAAGAAAAGCAGATTTTTGATCTTGCTCAAGATCCCTGGATCCATAGAAATATAATCCGTTCTATCACTCCTTCTATCTATGGCTACGAAACCATCAAAGAGGCCATAATGTACATGGTTTTCGGCGGAGTTCCGAAGCACTTGGCAGATATTACCATTAGAGGCGAGCTTAACGTTCTTCTGGTCGGCGATCCGGGCACGGCTAAATCGCAGTTACTTCGTTACGTAGCTGCGACCGCTCCTAGAGGCTTGTATACTTCTGGACGTGGAACAACTGCAGCTGGTTTGACAGCTGCTGTGTTGCGTGAGCGAGGCGGAGGAATGACCCTTGAAGCTGGTGCACTTGTTTTGGCAGACAAAGGGGTTGCTTGCATCGACGAGATTGACAAGATGCGACCTGAAGACAGAGTGGCAATTCACGAAGCTATGGAACAGCACACCGTGTCGGTGGCGAAAGGCGGCATTGTAGCTACCCTGAACGCTAGGACCGCTCTTCTCGCCGCTGCCAATCCCTCGCTGGGAAGATATGACGCTTACAAACTAGTGAGCGAGAATATCAACTTACCTATAACTATTCTATCCAGATTCGATTTGATTTTCATATTGAAAGATGTACCTGAAAGGGACTCGGATGAGAAAATGTCTGCCCACATCTTGGAACTACATAAGAAAGGAGCAGCGCCGCTAGAACCGCCAATCCCGTCAGATTTGCTTCGAAAGTACATTAGTTATGCTAAGAACATAAAACCGGTTTTAACCGATGAGGCGACGCAGCGGCTTAAAGAGTTTTATTTGGAGATGAGGGCGGTTACGGAAAAGATCGAGGGATCACCTATAGCCATCACAGCAAGACAACTGGAATCACTAGTCAGACTGGCAGAAGCCAGAGCAAGAATTGCCCTTCGAAAAGAAGTCACAGCTGAAGATGCCGAAGCTGCCATCGTCATCATGAACAAATCGTTAGAGGAAGTGGGCATCGATATGGCCACGCATACACGAGACATCGACGTAATCATGGTTGGAAAACCCAAGAGTATGCAGGACAAGCTAAGAGTGATCCTCACCGAAATAGTCGAGATGTCAAAAGACACAGGTATGGTGGAGAAGAAAATACTTGTAGACGAGCTCTCAAGCAAACATAAAATCGAAATCTTGGAAAGCCAAAGGCTCATTGGAAGAATGATAAAAGACGGGACAATATATGAACCGCGCCCAGGGTTCCTCAAAAAAGTGTAAAAATAAAGGTTTTACGATTGAAAGTTGAAGAGCTACCTATACCACAACAAGTAAAAGAAATAATCACAAAATCAGGAATCTCCGAGCTTTTTCCCCCTCAAGAAGAAGCCATTCACGCCGGAGTTCTAAGCGGAAAAGACCTTGTTTTGGCAAGTCCCACCGCATCTGGCAAAACACTCACAGCGGAGCTTTGTGCTCTCAAACACATAGTTGGTCAGGGTGGAAAGGCTCTTTATTTAACTCCTTTGAGGGCTTTGGCTAACGAAAAGTATGAAGAGTTTAAGAAATATGGCAATATTCTAAAGCCCAACGGGCAGCGTGTCCGAGTTGGAATTAGCACAGGCGACTTTGACAGCAATGATCCATGGCTGGGAAGGTACGACATTATTGTTACCACAAACGAGAAAGCAGATTCGCTTCTAAGGCATAGAGCGAAATGGATGGATGAAATATCACTTGTCGTCGCGGACGAGGTTCATCTGCTAAACGATTCTGAACGGGGCCCCACACTGGAAGTAGTGTTGGCGAGGTTGATGCAAATTAACCCAGAAATCCAAATTCTAGCTTTAAGCGCCACGATAAAAAACGTCGAAGAACTGGCTGACTGGCTCAGGGCCCAATATGTTACAACCGAATGGAGGCCAGTTACGCTTAAAGAAGGCGTCCTTCTTCATGATGAAGTACAATTCAAAGACGGCGATGCAATGAAGGTGGGAAATCATTCAAAAAATCCTGCTTTGAATCTTGTCCTCCACATCGTAAAATCTGGGAGTCAAATCCTCATCTTTGCTTCCACACGAAAAAATGCAGTTTCTCTAGCCAAAAAAGTTGCAACTGAACTGGATATTTGTCTCACAAAACCCTTGAAGCGGTCATTAAATCTTCTAAGTCGACAGATAACCGAGGCTGGCGAAAGAACAAGAATCAGTGATCTTCTAGCCGATGTTGTCAAACATGGAAGCGCTTTTCATCACGCTGGGCTTGGTGGGGCTCATCGAAAAATACTTGAAGACGCCTTCCGAGATGGCAAAATCAAAGTCTTGGCGGCTACACCCACTCTGGCTTTCGGAGTAAACTTGCCCGCGAGAATGGTGATTATTCACGATTATAGGCGTTACGAGGTAGGGTATGGGTATTACCCTATCGCCGTGTTAGAGTATAAGCAGATGGCTGGAAGAGCTGGACGCCCAAAATACGATAAAGTGGGTGAAGCGATTCTCCTAGCCAAGACAGATGATGAACAGGATTATCTGATGGAAAATTATGTTTTAGCTGAACCTGAACGCATCTGGTCAAAACTTGCGGTTGAACGGATTTTGCGCCCTCACGTCTTGTCTACTGTCGCGGCTCAGTACGCCCAGACAGAGAGAGGAGTTTACGATTTCTTCAGCAAAACCTTCTATGCCTATCAATACGACCCTAAAGCGATTCGACTTGTCATTTCGAGGATTCTCAAATTTCTCTATGATGAAGAAATGATAGAATTAAGCGGTAAGGACATATTTGCTACGAAATTTGGTCGCCGAGTTTCCGAGCTCTACATTGATCCAATTTCAGCAATTGTTATCCGAGAGGCATTACGTGTTCGAGCACCAGCATTGACTGACTTCAGCATGTTACATATGATCGCTCACACTCCGGATATGTATCCGAAGCTACGTCCCTATTCAAACGAAATTGATGGATTGACGCTTTTTGTGGAGGAGCATAAAGATGAATTTATGTTCGATATACCCACTGCGCTTGATTATATCGAATTTGAAGAGTTTTTGGGCGAAGCTAAGTTGGCGTGGGTGATACGATCGTGGATCGACGAAGCTAGCGAAGATCAGATGATTGAACGCTTTGGAGTACAACCTGGAGACTTGTATAGAGTAATCAACTCGGCGAAGTGGCTTATTTACGCCTCTCGAGAACTTGCTAACTTGCTTAACCACAAAGACCTGACGCCGCAGCTGAATATGTTGATGGAAAGAAGTGCTAAAGGCGTTAAAGCTGAGTTGCTGCCTCTTGTTCGGCTAGAGAGTGTGGGCAGGACACGTGCACGCATTCTTTTCAACTCTGGCTTAAAAACAGTAGAAGATCTTAAACATGCACCTGTTGAAACGCTAACAAGGCTACCTTTGATCGGGCCAAGAATCGCCAAGAGAATAAAAGAGCAAGTCGGCGGATTTATTAGGTCAGAACAATGGAAAAAACTGGGGGAAGAGGAATTTCCAGAGCAACAATCTCTCACCAAATACTCTTAACGTCGACGCAAACCAAAATGAACCATGAAAAAGAAACCATCAGACAGGCAAAGCTAGAGATTCATTTGTCTCATAGAGCAAAGTCTCATAAAACTTAACACAGCCCCTCCATAACTATTCATAGGAGAAAAAATTTGAAAATTCAGCTTCCCAGAATCTTGGTCACCACTTCACGCAATCCAACTCAAACCATGAGAACCTTTTGCAACGACCTTGCCGGCTCCATACCTAACTCCATAAGAATTAATCGTGGTAAATCCAGCTTGGACAGAGTAGCCGAGAAAGCCCTTGAACAAGGGGCCGAGAAAGTCATAATCGCCGACCGCTGGAAAGGTGGTTTAGGGAAAATTCAGCTTCTTGAGATAGGCGAAACTGGTTTAGTTCATTTTTATCCTTTAATATACGTCAAAAATTTGAAACTCCGCAGAGAATTCGGATCTAAACAAAGCCAAGCAATCAAATCCTTAGTGCTCCAAATAAAGACCAACGTTCCTCCTGAAGTTTATAAACTGGCTGATGTCTTCTCCCAGTTTTTCAGCATTCCGAAACTGTCTATAGACGAACAGTCTGCGGCGAACATTCAAGCGGTAATGCACATTTCCACAAACCCAGCAAATCGCATCCAAATTGAATTCTTACAGCTACCGCAAAGAATTGAAATCGGGCCTCGGATAACAATATCGCATCTTGTTTGGAGGTCGCAGAAATGAAAAGAACTGCCGTGGTTCACTTAGAACTCTCCTCAAAAAAACTATTAGAAATTCTGCTGAAAGCTTTGCTGCCTGAGACGAGAAAACCAACAACATCTAGATCCAAAGTCTCAATCGAAGGCGAAGACAGGAATCTGACTATACGCGTAGAAGCCGATGATACCTCAGCTCTGAGAGCCGCACTAAACTCTTATCTTCGTTGGGTCGCCCTTGTTAAAGATACATATGAAGCCACCGTAAGCTTCGAAAGACCAAATCAGTGTGAAAACACTTAATTAACCCGAGATTATATTGCTGAAAGAGCTACATAGAATGTTTTGAGGAATAAAAATGAGCGACATGTCAGAACTACCTCCTCAAGTTCAAGAAAGACTGCTTAGACTACAACAACTTCAACGCAACCTTCAAACAATCTTGGCGCAGAAACAACAGGTGGAATCAGAATTAACCGAGACAGATCAAGCCTTGACAGAACTAGGAAACCTAACCGAAAACGCCGTAATCTACAAATCCATCGGCTCACTTCTAGTCAAGTCTGAAAAAGGCAAAGTTGAGACCGAGCTAAAAGAACGCAAAGAGCTTTTGGACACACGGGTTCAAGTGTTAGGAAAGCAAGAGGAAAGGCTGCGTAGTCAGTTTAATCAACTACAAGCAAAACTCAAACATGACTTGGACACTGGATCTGTAGGCTCCACAATGCCTTAATCGTTTTTGGTGAAATTGTTGGAAGAAATAGGCATACCAGAGCTTACCGACGACCAGATGGGAACTCTATCCGAGATAGCTGAAAAGGCTGCGAGAGACTATGTATCGTCGAAGATTCCTCAGCGAAAAATTTCTACCCTAGACATAACTGTCGAAACGGTAGGCTCCAAACCTGTCACCATTTCAGTTGATGTAGATTTAGTTTTGTCTCCGCTAATCCGAAAATTTAACGTTGAAAAACTTGCCGACGAAGCCACTGAAAAAGCCTTTGAAGCCATAGAAGGGTATTTGAGGGCGCTGAGTTGCAAATCCAAGAAATAACTGCCCTCCTGGATCGAGTTGATGCTAGGTTTGTTGTCTTGCTATGTCACCACAATGCCGATCCAGATGCTATTGGAGCCGCCTTTGCTTTTTCCAGCTTAATCAGCCGCCTTCGCCCCCGTTTACGCGTTGAAATTGCAGCGGCGGAAGGTCCAAGTCGTTTATCCAAGCAACTGATAAGGGCCTTACCGATAAAATTGACTCCAAATCCCAGCATCGAGGAGGCCGATGTTATTGTGTTGTTGGATACTAACACTATCCAGCAACTGGATGAGTGGGCGGAGAAAGTTAAAACTTCTAAATCTCCTGTAGTTGTAATTGATCACCACGCTAGTCATCCTGAAACAGAACGTTTGGCCGCCCTTACGGTTTCGGATGAAAACGCATCGTCTACGTGCGAAATAATCTACAAGTTTTTTATGGACATGAATGTTAGATTCACCGAAACAGAAGCTAAGGCGTTGTTTTTAGGCATCGCCTTTGACACCCGTCATTTTATTTTGGCAAATTCGACATCTCTCAAAATTGTATCTGATTTGATTGACGCCGGCGTAAATGCACGAGAAGCTTTGTCGCTTTTGTCTTTGCCTATGGAAGAGTCTGAACGCATAGCGCGATTGAAAGCGTCAAAGAGAGTTAGACTTCTCAAAATTGGAGACTGGATTGTTGCGTTTTCTCACGTAGGTGCTTATCAAGCTTCAGCTGCAAGAGCCCTGATTTCTTTGGGGGCACATGTGGCTATTGTAGCTGGTCAAAGAAATGAGAAATTAAGAGTTAGCATGCGTGCTTCGCAGGAGTTTTACAGTGCGACCAACGTCCATGTTGGTCGCGATTTGGCGAAGCCTTTAGGTGAATATCTAAGAGGGATGGGCGGAGGGCATGCGGTTTCTGCCGGAGCCAATGGCGTGGGCGACTTGGAGGCTACTTTGAAGCGTTGTGTCAGGTTGCTAAAAGAAAAATTGAAAAATAACTAATTATGTATCGCTTAGGTTGTCTGAGAAAAAGACAAACCTAATAGCATAAGCAAATAGTCAACAACCATTAGGTGATTTCAGATATGAGTGAATGTGTATGAGCAAAAGTTTCAACAGGTCAGTTAAGATAGTTGAGCTTAAGAAAGGCGAAGCTCTGCCAAAGTTGAAGTATAGCTATGTAACCTCTAGCTATTATGACTTGTCTATCCATCGTGAAGCAGAATCTTGGAAAATAGAGTTAGCTCTTAAGCCTCTTGAGAGTTCTTTGGAGAAAAGTTTTGATTCTGAATTTTTTAGAGAATATGTTGACGAACCTAGAGTGTTTGCCGCCGTGTTGGGGGATGAACATGTGGGGTGGGTTGAGTTGGGGTACCACAGTTGGAATAGCAGAATGCGGGTTTGGGAGTTTCTTGTTAGAGACGATTTTCGCAGAAAAAGTGTAGGAACACTATTAATGAACCATGCCGTTGAAATTGCCGAGGAGAGAGGGGCAAGAATGTTGGCGCTTGAAGCACAGACATATAACGCGACGGCAATCAACTTTTATCTGAGATTCGGATTTGAACTGACTGGTTTTGATGCTACTGCATATTCCAACGAAGACATAAAGAAAAAGGAAGTTAGATTAGAATTCGGATTGCCCTTGCAGCGTGTGCCGACCGGTAACACAGACAATCGACCAGATTTTAAGTAGCTACTCTTAAATGAAGGTTTCACAGTTAGGTGAGCGACCCAGATTGGCAGTCATCGAAGCCAAAAGCCTGACATATACCTATCCAAATGCTCCAAAACCTGCTATTCAAGACATCTCTCTAAAAATCGAAAAAGGCGAATTCGTCATTCTAACAGGTCCAAGTGGTTGTGGAAAGACAACGCTATGCCGATGTTTTAACGGTTTAATTCCCCATTTCTATCAAGGCGCATTGGAAGGTAAGCTGCAAATCGCTGGCTTAAATGTTGCAGATCATCCAATACACGAGCTTGCCTTTCACGTTGGACTTGTGTTTCAGAATCCTGAAAATCAATTATTCGCCCTTTCTGTGGAGAAAGATGTGGCCTTTGGGCTTGAAAATCTCGGCGTTTCCCGAAACGAGATGCAGAAACGTGTAGATTGGGCATTAGAAACAGTGGGCGTCCACGATCTTCGCGAAAGGGCACCTCATGAACTCTCTGGAGGGCAACAGCAGCGAGTGGCTATCGCGGGCATAATAGCTATGCAGCCTGAAGTCATGGTGCTGGATGAGCCAACCTCTTTTTTAGATCCTGCTGGGGCCAAAAAAATTTTCGAAGTAATTGACCAACTGAACAAATCTCTAAGTATGACTGTCATATTGGTTGAACATCGGTTGGACTTGGCCGCAAATTATGCAAATCATGTTATTGTGATGGATAAAGGGAAAATTGTGTTAGACGGCGAGCCTAAAACGGTTTTGAATTCTCAAGAGGCCCGGTTACTAGGAGTTGGAATACCCAAGGCAACAAGACTCTATCAAATTCTCAGGGAAGAAAGCGATCTAAACGCGTCGACTGTGCCCATAACACCCGAAGAAATTGTGGCGATTCTGCGCGAGGTTTTGAAGGCTTGATCGAGGTCAAAGAAGTTTATTTTTCTTATCCAAGCGGCGTTGAAGCATTGAAAGGCTTATCCACGACAATTAACGACGGAGAATTCGTGGCGATAATGGGTCAAAACGGAGCCGGAAAAACAACGTTAATAAAACATTTTAATGGGTTGTTGAAGCCGACTAGTGGCAAGATTTCAGTTGATGGTGTAGACACAAAAACGACAAGCGTCGCAAAACTTGCCAGAAACGTGGGGTTTGTCTTTCAAAATCCTGACAATCAGCTTTTTTGTGAAACCGTGGAGGAAGAAGTCGCTTTCGCCCTCAGAAACTTCGGCTTCGACGAGACTACTTTGAAAAAAAGAGTAACGTGGGCTCTTAACCTGTTGGGCCTTGTGCAATACCGAGAAACCTCTCCTTTCATGTTAAGCGGCGGCGAAAGAAAACGCGTCGCTCTAGCTTCTGTTCTCGCTTGGAACCCGAAAGTCTTGGTAATGGATGAACCTACCATAGGTCAAGATTATGAACAAAAAGAAAAACTTCGGCAATTTATAACGCAGCTAAACACGCAGCGAAAAACCGTAATAGTAGTGACTCACGATGTGGAGTTCGTGGCAGAGTGTAATCCCCGCGTGATATTAATGTCTGAGGGAAAAATCATCGCTGACGGTTCCGGCAAAAAAGTTCTAACAGATGTTAACCGTTTAACTCAAGCTTCCATAGTGCCACCGCAAATAACCCAGATATTTATGGGTCTAACAAACTGGGATTTGCCGATCGACGTAATTGACCTTTACGAAGCACGAGAAATTTTATTGAACCGGCTGGGTAGGAAATGAGTGTTTTTGACGGTTTAAAATTCCGGAGCGCCACCTCGCCCATCCACATGCTAGACCCACGAATCAAGTTTCTCTACGTCTGCTCAATCTTCATTGCTGCAATAATATTCTGGGAACTGCTACCCTTAGTTGCCTTGTTTCTCGTTCAGATACCATTTGTTCTTTTGGCTCGAGTCCAAAGAGAATGGGTCCGCTCTCTCAGAGGGGCTGCCTTCTTGGCTACAATCATTTTCGGTACAAACCTTGTTTTCAGATTTATATATGCAGGCTATGAGTTGACTCTTCACGACTTCGAATACGCCTCTGCGATGACATTAAGATTCGTGGTGCTAATTGAATCCTTCTCCATTTTCTTCTTAACCACCTCGCCCGATCATTTAGGTTTGGCTCTAGAGAAAAGCCATATCCCATACGAGTTTTGTTTCGCCTTCACCACAGCAGTACGTTTTGTCCCAGTGTTGGCAGAGGAAGCCCAAACTATCATGGACGCCCAGAAAGCACGAGGATTAGAACTTGAAAAAGGCAATTTCTTGAAAAGAATCAGGAATTATATTCCAATATTGATTCCGCTCATAATCAGTGCCATCCGCAGAAGTTTGGAGCTTGCAGAGGCTATGGAATCCCGCGCTTGGGGCGCCATCAAAAAACGCACCAATTAGTACGTTTTAAGAATAAAGAGAGCCGACTATTTGCTGATTCTAATTTCCATTCTCATACTTGTAGTCAGTGTTTACATACGGTTTTATGTGTCTATTCCGTCTTTTTCTGGGCTCCTTCAAGGCAGCTAGAGTCTCTGAACATTAGACTGAGCCATGACCACAAGATTTTTAACAAGTGCAAAAGTATTGGCTCTCTCGGCGAAATACTTTGAAAATGTTGAAAGCCGCTGCTAAAGAGATTCTCGCCGGTGCACAAAGAGCCATAGACGATTTGGATCCAAAACAGGTAGAAAAACTGATAAAAATGATACTCGAAGCCAAAGAAAAGAAGATATTCGTCATAGGCATGGGTAGAAGCGGTTTCGTTGGCCGTTCCTTCGCATTACGGTTAATGAATCTAGGATTCGATGTGTATTTCTTGGGAGAAACCATAACCCCTGCCGCGGGAAAAGATGACTTGGTCATCGCCATCTCAGGAACTGGAATGACTAAGATGGTGTTAACAGCAAGCTCGGCTGCAAAGGATGTTGGCGCTAAAGTGGTCGCCATCACGACGTATGACAAGTCTCCTCTAGGAGATATAGCCGATCATGTTGTTGTCCTCACCGGTAGAACAAAAATGGGCTGGCCCAGAGAAGAAGACTATGTTTCAAGACAAATTCTAGGCGAACGTGAACCTTTAAGCCCTCTCGGCAGCATATTCGAAAATAACTGCATGATTTTTCTCGACGGGTTGATCGTAGAGCTAATGTACCGTTTAAATAAGACAGAGGACGAATTAAGAGAGCGGCATGCAACAATAGAATAGAGGAAAACACGATGCGCGCAAAGTGGAAAAAGAAAAGAATGAAGCGAGACAAAAAGAAGCGACAGCGACGAAGACAGAGACACAAGTAATGTAGATGAGTTATCTATTGGAAAGAAACAAACTTTGTCTTTTCGAGGTCCTGTATAAACTTCGAGACGTGTTCTAAGCTGGTTTCACCATATTCTGCGGACACCGCTTTGGCGATGTCGTAGACTGTGCGTTTGTTGTCCATGAAGTTGAGGATTTCATAGGTTTTCTTTCTGAAATCTTTATCTTTCTTCCCGATTTCTTCGTACCATTCATACTCTTTTTCGCCTAATGCCCTCTTTAAGGCATCTAAATTGAAAGTACCTTCGAATAATCGTTGTGGGACTAGTTTTTTGGCTTTTTTCAGTTCTTCGTTTTCTTCTGGTTGAGTTAGAGAAGTAACATTTGCTGTTTTTGCAGTTTGAGCTAATGTTTCGTCGACTCGTTTTTGTTCAAGTTGACTGTAGTGTGCTATATCCTCCACGTATTTTTTGATGATGTTTTTCAGTTTGGAGCCTGCTAGTTTCTCAGTCGAGATTATTGCTTTCTTCTCTCGCCACGTTAAATGTTCCATCTTGTTTTTGTAGGCAGAGACAATTTTGGCTAATTCTCCGGTTTTTAGTTCCTTCTTTTCGAACAAAGCTGTCAAAGCTTCTTTGGCAGCTTCTTGCAACCTAGTTATTCCTCCACACCTCGCCAAGTTTGCCATGAAAACTGCGTCTTCGGTAGTGGCGTCGGCTAAAGTTAAGGTCGCAACTGTAGCCACCCAGCCTACACGCTTTAGACTCTCTTCGCTGACTTTGTCGATAGTATCCATGCTTGAGTGGTAGTAGAGATCTGGCCATTGGAGTAACATAACACATGGGATGCTGAAGGTTGAATCGTTGAATTCTGCGTGGTCGCTTCCTCCGCTGAAAACGTTGATGCGGTATCGAAATGTCGATGCCGAGCCGAAGGGTGTTTTTGGGTCGAACTCTTCTACTGAACGTTCAAGTAGGCTGAAAACATAATCGTTGAGGTAGGAAGGATTAGAGTCGGGTGTTTTATCTAGATTAAGAGTTGATTTGCAGAGTTCTTGGTTTTGACCTACCATGTCAAGGTTTATGCCTGCAATTAGTTTTGTCGCCGAGTCTTTGTGGTGGTATAAATAGGCGATTGTGCCATAGGTTTCTGGCACCCAGAAAAATCTTATGGTTCTTGACGGATTTTTGATTCTATTCGTGTCTATTAGACTTTGTATGGTTCTGGCGATTTCGAGAAGTAGGCCGCTGCCTGAGGCGTTGTCGTTTGCGCTAGGTTTTGGGTGGCAAAGGTGGGCGATGATGAAGACTTCTTCATCTGGTTTTGAGCTGCCTTGGATTGTGGCCGTGACTACATCTAATTTTCCTGGAAACAGTCTTGCGTTAACTTTGGCCTTCAGTTTAACTGGTTTGTCGCCTTCCAGCAAGGCTCTCAAATGGTTTCCTTGGCGTTTGCTGATGGAAAAGCCGAAGGTTACTTTGTCCAGATCTTCTTTTGTCGGCCATATGGATTGGTAAGCGTAGGCATCTGGTATGTCGATGCTTTCTCGCACATTCTTCATTTCATGTGTAAGGGTATCTGTAATTACTCCTGCGGCGCCATACTTGTAAACCGCCTGTTCGTGAACCTTTTTTGCTCTGCCCGTGGCTAAAACGAATTTGTCTTTCACTTCTTTTCCTTTGTAATGCTTGGGTTTTGTTCCTTCGCCCACATCAACCAGTTCGGCAACGACGTCGCCGGGTGGAGTAGCTTTGCTGTATGTGTGAAGACATGTGGGTACATCTTCGTACCTGACTAGCAACTTTTTTTCTGGTTCAACTAGATGTAGCTCGGCGCTTTTGACTTCCCAGCCCATCGGAGAAATATGAGTCCAATATTTTTTTTCCCCGTCGGAGGGGAATTGTTCGATTTTGGCATTTTTCATCCCTAGGTCACGTAGCGTATCTCTGACGTATTCTGCGGCTTCGTGGAACATTGTGGAGGCTTGAACTCTGTGGAAACGCGTGATTTGGGTTACATAGGATTTGGCGAGTTCTCCTGAAAGCTCATCTTTTACTATTTTTCCAAGTTCTTCCTTCAAAGGAACCCCTTCTTGTTATTCTATTAGACGTATTCATTACAGTTTTTGTAAAGCAAAAAAAGAAAGGAAGGTTTGCTACTTTGGTCTTGTCATTTGCACTTCTTTTGCTAGAATGTAGGGTGATAGAGACGGGGGGTCGGCTTCAAGCCACCAATGCACATGTTGCCTTTCTTTCGATATGCCTGCTATTTGATTTAGCAGTCTAAGAGCGTTATCGCTTAGCCGCAAGTCTTTCCATGCTTGTTTAATTTCGCCTTTTTCGATTAGGAATATTCCGTCCCTGGGGATTGTGGAAAAGTCTCCTGTGACATAATTTTGGAATCGCGTATACCATGTGTTAGTGAGGTACAGGCCCCGTTTTACTTCGCTGAAAAGCTCGTCTTTTTTCATGTCGCCTGGATCCATTTCGAGGTTCCATGGCGTAGGTTGCACTAGTCCAGCGTTACCTGTGGTTTCGGTCTTAAAAATCTTTGAAGTGGATGTGTTGTGTAGATATGTTTTGAGCATTCCGCTGTTGATGATTACGTTTTCTTGAATGGGAAATCCTTCATCATCGAAAACTCGGTTGTTGACCGAATATTCTGAAGGTTTGTCTCGCAACGTCACAATATCCGAGGCGACTTTTTGGCCCAGTTTATTCACGAATATCGATAACTGAATCATAACGTTGTATGCAGATGCCATTCCACCCCAAGTGCTCAGCAATGAACCGACGAATAAGGGGTCGAAGATGATGTCGTATTTTCCCTCTTCTCCTTGTTTTGGATTCTTTGCCAACTCTGCGATTTTTCCGGCTTTTTTCCCTGCTCTGGTTGGGTTGAAATTTTTCAAGGTAGCACAGCATTCTACACCATGCCCCGAGGCGTCGATTTGTGAAAAAGCTCTTATCGACAACTCGATTGCTGACCTTGCATCTTGTCCTGTTGGGCCTTCTGAGGAGACAAGGTAGACATCTTCGTGTTTTGTGTATAGTATGCCGCCGGTGTTGACATCTTTGCCGGCTTCTTTTTTGGAGGCTTCTATGGCTTCTAAGACGTAATCAGACGGGTTTTCTAATTCTTGCAGTTGCTTGTCTGCGACAGGGTTTGGATATTTGAAAGTGCCTTTAGCTATTCCGCCATACGTGGGATTTTCTTTCGATACTTTAGCCAGCTTGAACAGGTGTTCTATGATTTTGTCTGTATTTTGGAAATTGCGTATTTGAGTGGCTACTAGCCGTTTTTTCCACGCAAGAGCTACGTCTGTTACGTAATCGTTCCACGCTACCGTGATGTCTATCTCGTTGTTGCTGAATCGAGTTTGTTGGTATTTTCCGAAAGTAGTTTTGGCCAGAACTTCGTCTGCGCCAAGGGTTTTACCTTTTTTTACTATTGCTTCCGTCTTTGCTAATACTTCGCTCATTTCACGTACACTCCTTTTAGACGGATGACTGGACCACCCGTGTAAACTGGCGCTCCTTGCATGGGATCACCTTTGCCGCATGTTGCAGCGTCGAATTCGATTTTTTTGGATATTGCGTCAACCGAGCTCCACCAATTTTTTGTGGTGGTTTCTATGACTGGTCTTGCAACTGGATGTTTCAGTTCTCCATTTTCGATCAGATAGGATTCTCTGCCTACGTAGCGTTGGTTGAAACGTCTGTCGTCAATGTTCCACTCGGTGAAGGATTTCATATAGATCCCATTTTTTACGTCCTCGATGATTTCTTCTTCTGCCCACTCACCAGGCAATAAGAAAGTGTTTGCCATTCGCACGATGGCTTCTCGGTCATAGTTGATTGCCCTCGAGGATCCGTTGCTTCTCATGTTGAGCTTGGCTGCAGTTTCTCTATTATGCAGAAACTCGTTTATTATGCCGTTTTTGTACAAGAATCGCCGTCTTGCCTTGATTCCTTCATCGTCATATGCATAGTAGCCATAACTGTTTTCTATGGTGGGGTCATCTACAATGGTCACAATGTCATTGCCGATTCTCGTTCCTATCCAATAAGGACCTCCTAGATATATGAAGGAACGTCCTGCCTGGCTCATTTCGCGACCTAGTATGCGATCAGCTTCTATGGGGTGACCGCAAGATTCGTGAGAAGCGATGCCTGTGACCTCTGTTCCACATATGAGGTCCATTTTTCCTGGTTTAACGGCTTTGCCTTCTTTGATTATTCTTTGCAGCACTTTTGCTTCGTGTAGCATGGCGTCACTCATTTTCCACTCGTCGAAGGCTTCCCAACCTCCGCTGCGTCCAAACTGTTTGAAAGCTTGTTCAGGTTTACCATTTTCAACGACGGTTATGAATGAATAGGCGCCTATTTTGGGCACGAAAGAGGAAATTTTGGATCCTTCAGAATTGACGAAATATTTTTCTGTGACGGTCATTATGCATGCCATTATTCTTCCTGGAATTTTTATTTTCTGAGAAGCCAAAGTTTTGTCGACTTCCATTAACTCGTCTATTTTTTTCTCCGGCGGGACATTTTCAATTTTCTTTTTCTGTTCGACGCTCCAGTTGGCTTCTACGCCTTTTTCCTCTGCGAAATTTATTCGGTCTCTGCGTTTTGCTGCAGTTGCAAGTTTGTGCGCTGTGTCTACCATGTTTTTTGCTTCGTCTTTTGTCCATTTGTTGGTTGATGCAAAACCTAATCCTCCATTAGCTAGCATCCTCACACAGAATCCATTATCGATGGTGGAGACAAAAGCGTCTAGTACGCCGTTTTTTATGACTAATTGTTCACTTTTGATGTTATGAGCTCTTGCTTCAGCGTATTCGGCTTTTTTGCTTCGGGCATATTCCAGAGCATAATCCACGATGTCTTTATCCAAGGTTTCACCTACGCTTACCATAGCTGGCGTAAACGAGTAAATATCTTTCTATTGGCAGGTGGCGTAGCCTTGTTTGTGACGAGATGCACGCGAGAACGTGGCTTTGGTTTTGTATCCGCCACGAGACATGTAACGCCTATCTGTTCTAATGTGTAGTATTTTAGGTGAGGATGAGACCTAGTCTATTATGGTGTAGAATGTGCATAAGAAACGCTTATTGGCTCTGACCTTTATGGTTGTTACAGCAGTTGCTGTTTTGGTTTTGCAGACTAGCGGTGTGATCGGTTTGGAAAACAGAATAGAATTCAGAACTATACGTAAGGGATACTCGTCTGGAATGCTGGTCAAGCTTACCTCGTAATCCAAGATGGTGAACGATGGGCCAGCGTTTGGAATCAAACCACAACTATTATGTTTCCACAGCCGTCTTTGCCTGAAATAGATTTTTCAAAAACCACAGTCATCGCGGCATTCATGGGCCAATGCACTACCACAGGGCACGCAATAGAGATTAAAGAAATAATTGACACAGGACTCTCGCTAGTAGTCAAAGTTGAAAAGCTCCATCCTGGCAGCGGCTGTATGCCCCCCGCACAACTCCATTTTTTCTCGAAATTGTCGTGCATGCATACCTTTAGGTCTCAGAAGTGAGGTAGAAAAGATCGGGGTTTTTCTGTAGATACTCTACATACAGGTTTATCAGTTTCCTCAGCTTTACCAGCCTCAGAGTGGCTTCTCCAACTTTTATGGTTGTCATTATTCCTCGTTCGATACATGGCTGCGTTAGCTTGGCAAAATCTGGGTACGGACCAACGTCCCATTCCCATGCTTCTTCAGGATATTTCTCAGCAAACCATTTGGGCGGTGTGATCTTCTTCAGAATGCGGTCAGGGAGCCGCACACGTTTCTCTGCAAGATGCATGGCTGTGCAGCGGTCTAAGCCAACGCCGATAAGAAGTATGTAGCCATCATGCTCGAGCAGTCTGTGCCAGCCCTCAGACAATACTCTTGCTCTTGGCCCTGAAGCCGCTATTGAAAGGCTTGGATGAAGCCCACGAACAACGTTTTTTCTCTTCCTGAAAGTTTCGGGAATTATCCCGGTCGTCACGGGGGTCTTGTCAGGATTGTAAGGTAGAATTTTGAATAACCAAGAAATGCCCAGCGCAGTCATCTCTGGCGTCCTCTTGTCTTCAGACAAGTTTGATGAATGGGTTGACATCACTACGCTTCCCCGCTGTCCAACCGTTTCCAGTAAGGCATCAATCACTGTGTCAGCACCACCCTCAACATAGCCAAAGCTACTCAGAGAGCTATGTACGCCAACTGCATCGCCTTTCTTCAAGCCAAGCCTCATCAAACCAGCCTTAATGTCCTCTTTCTTCACACAAGGCTTGACCTGCTCACGTGCGTCCATTCAAGAGCCCCATTTGGGATACAACATGATCATTTATAAACAAAAGGCACGAGAACAGCCTACAACAGAAACTAGTGTGCAGCACAGGTAGGACTCGAACCCACCGCAGCGTAGAGAAGACTACAGCATTTCACCCTCTTTTTGGCGGTTTTCTAGAAAATGCACTGTTAATCAACGTGTGGCGGTGATATCATTGGCGGATGGAAAGGCTGTTAAGTGTCCGCGTGCGACAGGGAGGAGATAGCGAAATCATTAAGAATCTGAAGTTGTGAATTGAGCCAGAGGATGCACATGATCAGACCTGGGAGATACCTATTCACTTCCGAATCTGTCGCAGAAGGTCATCCGGACAAAGTTGCTGACCAGATATCAGATGCAGTGTTAGATGCCATCTTGCGTCAAGACCCTAAAGCAAGAGTGGACTGTGAAACATTAGTGATGCAAGGAAATATAATAGTCACGGGTCAGATTACTACTAATTGTTATGTTGACATACCGTGTATTGTCAGGAATACGCTGAAAGAGATAGGGTTGAATAACGCCAGAGATGGTTTGGATTGGGAAACCTGTGGTGTATTAGTGTCGATAACCGAACAGTCTCCAGACATCGCGATGGGAATCGATGAGACTGAGAATCATGAACAAGGAGCTGGCGATCAAGGAATGATGTTTGGCTATGCAACAAATGAGACAAAGGAATTGATGCCTCTACCGATAATGCTAGCACATCGCCTTGTGCAAAGGCTATCTGAATGCAGGAAAGACATGACGCTGCCCTACCTCAGGCCAGATGGCAAGTCGCAGGTCACTGTGGAATATGTCGATGGGAAGCCAATAAGAGTAGACGCCGTTGTGATTGCTGCGCAGCACTCTGGAAACATTAGCAGGGAAAAGATGAGAGAGGATATAATAACTCAGGTGGTCAAGAAGGCCATACCTCCGAACATGTTGGATAGGAACACTAGATACTACATTAATGAAACTGGACGTTTCGTAACCGGAGGCACTCTGTCAGATACGGGTCTAACAGGAAGAAAGATAATTGTTGACACCTATGGAGGCGTGGGAAGTCACGGTGGAGGCTGTTTTTCCGGGAAGGACCCTTCAAAAGTCGACAGGTCTGGCTGCTATATGGCGCGGTACGTTGCAAAGAACGTTGTCGTTGCAGGCTTGGCAGACCGATGTGAAATCCAGATATCATATGCAATTGGCGTAGCAGAACCAGTATCGGTGGCGGTGAATACCTTTGGCACTGGAAAACTGCCTGATGACAAAATCCGGGAATTGGTGAAAAAACATTTTGACATGAAGCCCAAAGCCATCATCGATTATCTGGATCTGCTCAAGCCAATATACAGAAAGACAGCCGTGTTTGGCCACTTTGGGCGAGATGATCCAAACTTCACATGGGAGAGAACAGACAAGGCGGATATACTAAGGAAAGAAACGTGAACTGCCCAATCAGCTGAGCCCCTGCACGAAAGTGTGGGACAATCCGCAGGCTGAAAAAAGACTGTCGAAAACCTCTTGGCGAAGCACCTTCAGCTTGACGCAGAACATTTTGGTCTCCGTGTTGCCGTCGTAAACGCGGAAGTAGAAACACCTGAACGTCTACAAGAACTCATCAATAAATTCTCGAAGTGCCCAAGAATTGTTTTTCTTACCACTACGACCGGTGCTTACAACATGATGACTATTATGGTAGCCGAAGACGCTGACACCTTAAACACAATCGTAGAGGTCTGTTCTGTACGAGCACAGAAGGGCATCAGACGTTCAGAGGTAACCATAGGAGAAGCACCTGTAGTTCCGAAACATCTCCCAATTAGAATTATTTCAAACAAAGAGGAAGAAGGCGCACCTTGTGGAATCAACTGTGGAAAATGTTTACGCTACAAAAATCAAAAATGCCTCGGTTGCCCTGCGACCAAATATTATCGCGGTCCTCTTTGACGGAGAGCAATTGTCAACCATTCAGACCTAAAAACTTTGACGGAAGCATGGGAGGGGCACATTGCAATACATGCGCGCAATCAAGGGATTTAAACGTAATTTGTGCAAATTTAATGCGGGGGGGATAGGTTCACATACACGTTTATATTTCACATTTTTTCGCACCTAGGGTGACGCTTTTTTATTTTTTAGAGCAAAAGCTGCATTTTGGGGTTCTTTGTCTTAATAAAGCCTGTGCCGATGCTCCGAGGGTAACAGACGAAAGTCACATGGTTTTAATGTATTCTTGGAAGATTTCTCCAAAAGTGCTACAGAAATATCTGCAGGCTTTTTCCAGTCCCTCTCTGCCGCTCTGTGAAAGTGTGTAGATTGTTGTTCTACCCTTCCTTTCCATTTCTACAAGTCCTTTTGTTCGAAGTTCTTTCAGCGCGGGGTATATAGTTCCCGGAGTGGGGTTAGTTCCTCTCCTCTTTCCCAATTCTCCAGATATCTCTTTCCCATTCATAGACCTTTTTGAGAGAAGCCAGAGTATGTAGAATGATAGCATGCCGCGCATATCACAGCAGTTTGGAACCTCTGGGCAGCATTCCTCGTTCATAGTTTAATATTGGACATCCAATACATTTATACGTTTCCCAACATAAACATAGGACATCCAATAAGTGAACAGTGATGAAAATGGAGGCAAAAAAAGTTAAAGAGGGTGTGAAAAAAAGATACGGTGAGATAGCGCAAACAGGAGAGTCTTGTCGCCCATCATGTGGTTGCACCCCCTCAGCTACAGATGTGGCATTGCGGATAGGCTACTCTGAGGAGGATCTAAGGAGTGTTCCAGAAGCCTCAACCATGGGCTTAGGTTGTGGAAATCCTGTTGCACTAGCTAGTCTGAAGGAGGGAGAGACGGTTCTGGATTTAGGATCCGGCGGCGGAATTGACGTCTTCCTAGCTGCTAGGAAGGTTGGACCAAAGGGAAAGGCAATTGGAGTTGACATGACAGAGGCAATGATTAATAGAGCCACGACCACTGCTACAAAATACGGCTACAAAAACGTTGAGTTTCGGCTGAGTGAAATAGAGAGCCTACCACTTGAAGACGAAACTGTGGACGTAGTTATCAGCAATTGTGTGATCAACCTGTCCCTAGACAAGCAGAAGGTGTTTCAAGAAGTGCATAGAGTTCTGAAAACCGGTGGAAGACTTATGATTTCTGACCTAGTTACAGAAGGAGAATTACCTGAAGAAGTCAGGAAAAGTTTTGATGCTTGGGCTGGATGCATTGCCGGTGCACTTGAAAAAGGTGAGTATCTGGGCACGATAAAAAGAGCAGGGTTCAAAAATGTTAAGATCGTCTCTGAATCAACTTACACCATAGATCTTTCTCAAGAATTAAAGGGAAAAATAACAAGTGTCCAGGTTGAAGCCTACAAAAACTAAGATATGTTCATGAAACACTCCCGAGCTACACCATTACCCTAAATCAGGACACTTTTCAAACACTAGCGGGAAACTCGCGTGCTCCGTGTGCAAATTTAGTGCGGAGTTAGGTTTAAACATCGGTTTAAATTCTCGGAATTTTTGCCTAAAGTGAAAGGTTCCAAAATGCCATGCGCAGGAGATTAATTTTACATAAAAATTCATATCCAAGGTTTCTGGGTTGCGGTGCAGCATAAGCCAAAGGCACATCTTGAATATTATCCAGTTTTTGAAGTGGTGGAGGAACACTGGAGAATACAAGATACAGCATAAACTTGAGCCATTCTATGAAATTTACCTGTTCGGCAGAGAAAGCTGGATAGGCTTAAACAACTTGGGCGAAGAGGATAGAAAACTTTGAACGTGTTCATTTGCATTTATTTTTTCTGTTGTTTCAGTTTGGTGTTGACGCCTTTTATGATGTAGTAGAGGGGGACTATTGCCATGGGCACGTCCAGAATCATGTCTGAGATGAACCAGCCCCACGTGTCCCAGATGTAGCTGGAATGAATGAAATAGTTCTGGAAAGTAGGAGGTCCCTCCATCGTCCACTGGATTCCCCGGGCCTGAGCGGTGAGCATTACGGTCTGCAGGTTCCAGAAAACAGCAACGAAAAACATGAAGTACCATAGAGGATTCGCAGATTCCAGTTTATAGAAAGCAAAGAGTGAGCCGTAAGCTAGGGCATACCAGAAGGTTTCTGAAAGCTTCAGGAAACCCGAAACCCCATGAGGCTGCAGAGCAGTGAAGAAGACAGTGGTTACGATAAAAAAGATCATGAACAGCGAATAGGGAGTCCAGAAAGGATGGAGTCTACGCTCAAGCTTGTTTTTGAATGTCAGGATTATCCACCCGAGCATTAGTGGGATGTGCATTAGACCATTGGCGATGTAGAAGATTATTGGACGTTCTGTTTGGTTAAAGAAGAATAATCCCAACAATCCCATAAAAATGGATAAGGTCATCAGAATTAATGGAATTCTATCCCTCAAAGAAGCGTACCTAGATGGGATTCGCTGATTTGCCATGACAATCATGTTGTCTGTTTTTAGAAAAAACTTTTGTGAATTCAGCATTCATGCTTGCCAAACCGAGATTCTAAACGCAATTTGTGCAAATTTAGTGCGGGGGGTGGGATTTGAACCCACGAAGGCCTTCGCCAGAGGATCTTAAGTCCTCCCCCTTGTCCTTGGGTTTTGCCCGATTTAGACCTGGCTTGGGAACCCCCGCCGTTGTTTATGATGGTGTGCGGTGGTTTTTATTCTTACTGCCGTCTAGTTTAAGGATGTAGGGTAGAACGTTTCGGAGATTGTTGCTTTTTATTGTTATGTGTGCGTGTTTTTCTACGTTTTTGTCGGTTGGGTTGAAGGCTATGGCGAGGTGGACTTTTTTGAAGAGTGGTATGAGGGTGGGGTCGTCGCCTACCGCCGCTGTTTGTTGTGGTGTCAGCTGGAATTGTTGGAGAATGGATGCTAAGTGTTTGTCCTTGTTGGTGAAGGAGACGTTTACTTGGACTTTGCCGGTGAGAACATTGTCTTTAACTATGAGTGTGTTCGCTGTGTAGCCGTCGGCGTTGGTTTCTTTTTGGATTTTTTGGGCGACTTGTGTGAGGCCGGCGCTGAGAAGATAGGTTTTGATGTTTTTCTGTTTTAAGGCGGTGAGTGTCTCTTTCGCTCCCGGTGTGTAGGGCATTTGGTTGATGATTTGTTGGATTCTCGTTAGGGGTTGGCCTTTCCATAGAGCGGCGTCAAGTTTTGCCCATTTTTCATATGTGATTCGGTTTTGAAAGAATTGGTGATAATATTCTTGAGCTTGACTCCACGTGTCCAGTTTTTCATGTATATACTGCCAAGAATAAGTTTGGAGAATAGTGCCGTCTATGTCGAAGACGACAAGTTTGACGCTCATAGAAGGCTTTTATCTCGTAGTTGATTTTAAAGGTTGCCAAAACATGGTCTAAAGCATGTTTGTCAAAAGGAGTGTAGCAGCTTTTTTTAGTTGTTGTGATACTCTTTCTTTGATCTAAATGTTCAACGAAGTGGAAGAGGCCTATAGACGAATAAAAGGAAGGGTTAATCAGACTCCTGTGATGACTTCTTCAACTCTTGACGTGATGACTAACTGCAAATGCTTCTTGAAATGTGAGAGTTTTCAGAAAACTGGGGCCTTCAAATTTCGAGGAGCCTTGAATGCTTTGCTGCAGCTGTCTCCAGAACAGAAGAGGAAAGGAGTGATAGCACATTCTTCTGGAAACCACGCGCAGGCGGTTGCCTTAGCTGCCAAGCTTTCAGGTGCAAAAGCGGTAATTGTTATGCCTGAGGATGCATCTTCGGCTAAAATGGCTGCAACCAAAGATTACGGGGCCGAAGTCATTATCTGCGGTTCTAATCCTGCTGAGAGGGAGAAAGCTGTGTTGCCTCTGATAGAAAAGCACGGCTATACCCTCATCCATCCGTCTAACGATTTGAAAATCATTGCAGGCGCCGGAACAGCCGCGTATGAATTGATAGAAGATGTGGGTTCCCTTGATCTTGTTTTTTGTCCGGTGGGTGGAGGCGGCCTGTTGAGCGGCACAGCGATAGCGACTAAGGGTTTGCTTCCCTCCGCCGAGGTTATAGGGGTCGAGCCTAAGAATGCCGATGATGCTTATCAATCGTTTAAAGCTGGAAGAATCATCCCAGCGAAGAATCCGAACACGATAGCGGACGGATTGAAAACCTCTTTGGGAAGCAACACCTTCAAGATAATAAGCGAAAAAGTAGATCGAATGGTAACCGTTTCGGAAGAAGAAATCGTAGACGCTATGCAGTTTCTATGGGAAAAGATGAAGCTTGTGGTTGAACCTTCAGGAGCGGTTTCGCTGGCAGGAGTGCTGTCAAAACAGGTAGAGTTGAAATCCAAGAAAGCAGGAATAATAATCAGCGGAGGAAACGTTGACTTGACAGATTTCTTCGCTGGAATTAGGGCAAAGACTAAAATTTAACGATTCATGTGCTATGGCTTCTAGGCCGTGAAATCGTTGGTTGACCAGAGAGTTGAGAAACTTGCAAAACTCTGCGTTCACTACAGCGTAGAAGTGAAACCTAAAGAAGAAATTCTCATTCGAGGAAGCGAATTAGCCTTTCCCCTACTCATCGAAATATACAAAGAATGTTTGTTAAGTGACGCATACCCGCTTGTCATGCCGAATTTAGATGTTGAATACACTTTTTTTAGATACGCTAAAGAACACCAGCTAAGATTTGTCTCTCCCTTTGAGAAGTTTAGAATAGAAAACATAGATGTCCAAATCGCTGTATTGTGTCATCCAAACCCGAAAAGATTGACAAACATAGATCCTTCCAAGATAAAGACGCACAGAGCTTCTAGAAGGGAGCTCACCGAAATCTTCAGTAAACGCGCAGCCGAGGGCAAACTCAAATGGACGCTTTTGCCTTATCCAATCAATGCTCAAGCCCAAGAAGCAAACATGTCGCTTGAAGAATACGAAGACTTTGTGTACAGCAGCTGCTTCGTGGACAAAGAAGACCCTATTGCAGAATGGAAGAAAGTCAGCGAACGCCAAGAGAAAATCTGCAGATTTTTGAACCAAGTAAACGAAATCCGCGTTGTGGGCGAAGACACAGACTTGACTTTCAACGTCAAAGGCAGAAAATGGATAAATTCCGACGGAAAAAGAAACATGCCCAGCGGCGAAGTGTTCACTGCGCCCGACGAGAAATCAGCAAACGGCTCAATAAGATTCACCTATCCAGGAATATATTCCGGTCGAGAAGTTGAAGACATAAAACTGACCTTCAAAGAAGGAAAAGTCGTGGAAGCATCAGCGACCAAAGGCCAAGATCTTTTACAACAAATTCTGAAAATCGACGGAGCAAACCGCATAGGAGAGGCCGCCATTGGAACCAATTACGGCATCACAAAATTCACGAAAAACATGCTTTTCGACGAAAAAATAGGCGGCACAATACACATAGCCCTCGGAAACGCCTATCCAGAAACTGGAGGCTTGAACAAATCCGCGATCCATTGGGACATCCTAAAGGACATGAAAAAACACGGCGAAATCTACGCAGATGGAAGACTATTCTACAAAGACGGCGAAATCCTCCCTTAGCTCCAACCAGAAAGAAACTAACCGCATTTTTCGCATATTGCAATGTGGCATTTCAAACGGTCATCTGTTTTCAAAAGTTTAGCCTTCAAACCTTCACCCTCTAAAAGCTTAAGAAAAACGCTCTCAGAAAAGTTCTTCTTCAAGCCAGTAACAACTATTGAAGCTTCGGACTGTGCTATCCGTTTCACCTCTTGAACAGTGCGACGTTGATTAGGCATATTTTGCAGTAATGTTATAGCGAAGACGGCGTCAAAACAACCAGAACCGAAAGGAGCCCAGTCTGCATCAGCCAAGACAAAATGGACACAAGTTAAATGGCTTAGGTTTAGCGCCGCCTCTTTCAGCATACCCTTAGACACGTCAAGGCCAACAACATGCCTGGTCAAGTCTCGAATTTTCGCGATGAGCAAGCCCGTTCCGCAGCCCAAATCTAGAACCAATTTTTGTCTGTCAAATTTTAGGTTTTTCAGAACAGCTTCGATTTTGAGTTCTTGCTCGTTTCCATATTGAGCATCGTAAAAACGTGCAATGCGATTGTAATGGCGCATATGTCGACGTTTTTTCCTTTCACTTGACATGGTGTATCAGAAGTTTTATGTGAAATGGCCGTTACTAAAACTTGTTGGCGAACACATTGTCCAAGCGAAAGGGTCTCATGGTTCTGGAAAATCCGAACATTAATCCAGAAACAGAAAAGCGGGTAAAAGAAGCCTTGGCTCAGCGTAAAATTTTGCTGTTGATCGGTTACTGTTGGGTTGACTACAAAGGGCGCGCCAGCAGCAAACTTGAACCCGGAGAACGTATGGTCATAATAAAAGAAGACGGTTCAGTTCTAGTCCATCGACCAAACGGCTACGAAGCCGTGAACTGGCAACCCCCTGGATGCATCTTTCAATCACACGTTAAAGACAATGTTCTGCGAATCAAAGCGATACGCCGCAAACCCACAGAATCCCTATACATATGTTTCAGCAACATTTACTTACTCACAACCGCGAAACTGAAGGATGAAGGAGCGTTTTCACTTCACGCCAGCGAAGAAGACATGCAGAAGGCGATTTTGCTACAGCCATCTATGGTGGAAGAAGGCTTCAAACCTATAAGCTTTGAGAAAAAAGTGGAACCAGGCTTTGTTGACGTCTGTGGCGTAGATAAAAAAGGCAAGTTTGTTGTAGTGGAAATCAAGCGAAAAACTGCGGGGCGCAACGCCGCCCTACAACTTTCCAAGTACGTAACAGCCATGCAGGGAATCGTTAGCCGAGACGTGAGAGGTGTACTCGCCGCGCCTGACATTGCAAAGGGAACACAGAAAATGTTAGCCACATTGGGCTTAACGTTTAGACCCTTAGATCCACGAAAGTGCGCTGAAATTCTCCATGAATCCAAAATACGCAAACTCGCAGATTTCTTCTAAATCCTCTAGCAGGCCCAAAAACTAATGCGCCGCCAACAGAAGATAAAGGAGGCAACCGAAGTTGAAGAAGAAGCAGAGTAAATTAACGGAAAAAATAGCCGAGGCAAATCGCTTTAGACGAATTGCTGTCTTAGGTTTGACTGTGAGCATTCCCCTCATTTTTTTGGGGCAACTATTTTTGCCGGTGCTTTTCATAATTGGCTATACAGTTTTCATAGTTTGCACAGGCATAACATCTTTTTTCACCGTTCTGAAATGGCAATATGGAAAGGCCTTGAAGCAGGAGAGAGAAGAGAAAGAGAAGCCGCCTCCAGCGATTTTGTGCCCTCGATGCGGCGTCGAAGTCGGGAAAACCGTGAAATACTGTCCCAAATGCGGGAAAAAAATACAGGCCAAGAAACAATGAAAACCAAAACTGGGCTTTGTAGGGTAGGGTTTAAATTTTTCTTCTCCATCTCATGTTTTAGGGTGATAGTGGTTATGGTGTACTGTTCTAGTTGTGGTGAAGAACTTCCTGAAAAAGCCTATTTCTGTCCAAGATGCGGTGTGCGAACTAAGAAAGGCGTTGAAGCGGGCATTTCGACTCCTTGGGAAGAAGTGAGAATAGCTTTTTCTAAGATGGGCGAGGAAATGGAGAAGGCGTTTTCAGTCGCTGGCAAAGAGATGGAAAAAGCCTTCAAAACTGCAAGAGAGAAATTTAGGGAAGCTACCAGCAAAGAACCCTCTGCCTGTCCTCAATGTGGAGAAAAAAATCCTTTCCACGCCAAATTCTGCTACAACTGCGGCAAAAAGCTGAGGCAAAAAAGCGTTTAGACATATTTTGCCAATTTCATCTGTGTCCTCGCATCGGTGATTAACCTACTCTTGCGCATCCATTGCTCGATGGGGATGTGAAACTGGCTTGAAATTCTTTGCAGCGCTTCTTCCAAAGTGTTGAACTTCAATGATCGTTGGCGCATGGCGTTTCGCACGTTCTCTCTCACTTGCCATACACCTACTGGCATAATGTAGTCTGGTCTAGCTTCGCGTAGCACAACAACGCTTGCTTGACGACGCTCTTTTACCAAAAGCTCGCAGACAGCCAGCCTCGCAGCGTAGTAGCATCCTCCAATGTCGGCGTAGGTGGTTCTTCCTTCATAGCCCTCCCAATCCCCATACATCACGACGTTCTTGCCCTTAGGATTCCACACAGTGCCTGGATACCAAGCTTCAATCGCCTCGTAGCTCCACGCGTCGGGCATCATTAATACTTCAAACTGGTTCGCTAAATAAGTAGACTCGTAGAGGTGAAACTGGTTAATCAAAGGAAAAGTCTTGACTTCATCCATCAATTTTTGAGAGATCATGCTGTCCACTGCCGTAATGCTCCAACGGGTAGGCACCAGCCGTCTCTGCGGTTCAACGCCGAATGCCCCAACACTGAAAGCTCTCTGAATTTTGCTCACCATAACGCCTTTACCGTAGAGTTCTAAAACCGCCGGTTTAGCCTTCAAATCTGTGTCATAGTATGCTTTTTCAACATGATGATTCCAACGAGAAGGTTTAACCCTTAAATCTCTGATGGGCGCAGAGGGTCCGAAAGGCTGAATATCGTCGTTCAAAACCAGGAAGCCGCGTGGCCGCTTCTTTAAAGCCAACTCCACGTCTGTAGCCGTCGAAGTCAAAGCCAACTCGCGAGTCATGTCCATGATTTTGCCTGCCTCTTCAAAGCGGCGTACATGCACTCGATGTTTGCCACGTATGAGCATGGAGCGGAAGCCAACTATTTCGTCTATAGGCTTGCCGAACCATAATTCGGGTAGGTCATAAAAGCTGGTGTCTTCGTGAACTGGCGGCACTAAAGGGCCTGCGTAAACGTAGGGGTATCCGATTCGCCCCACAAAAACGCTGGGCGGCGAAGCCCCGTCAATATCTAAACCTCCGATCAGCGGCATGGCGCGTATGAACGAATTAACGCGAACCATAACTGGGCAACGAGTTTTTCCACACAGCATTCGAGAGCCTTTGCAGGCTACGCACAGCCCCGTGGTGCTTTGTTGTGTGGTCCACAAGTCTTTGTTGTCGTTAAGCTCGTTGACTAGGTTTGGGTCGTCGAGAGAATCTAGTATCCAAAGATTATGCGTGGCTTTTCTCTTTGTTTCGTTGAGGCGTCGTTTCACTTTCGAACACTTATGCCAAAAGTAGGCAGATAGGCTGCTTAAAAAGAAAGTTGAAATCAACGTGATAATTCTGTGTACCCTTGGCTAAGGGTAGCTTCTTCTCATAGTCCTTGGAAACGGGATTGCGTCGACTATGTTGTCCAAGTCGAGCATCCACATCAGCAATCGTTCTATTCCTAGGCCGAATCCAGCGTGGGGCACCGTGCCGTATCTTCGCATGTCGATATACCAGTCGTAATCTTCGACTTTCAAGCCTGTTTCTTTGATTCTCTCAATTAACTTGTCCTTATCGTCTTCCCTGGCGCCGCCTGTGGTTAACTCTCCCACTTTAGGAACCAGCATATCAGCTGACATGGCGATTTCAGGTCTGCCTCGGTAGGTTTTGCAGTAAAATGCCTTTATTTCCTTCGGATAATCGTAGACAAAGAAGGGACCTCTGAAATCTTGGGCTAAGGCCTTTTCCTCGTCGTAGCCCAAGTCTTCGCCCCGTTTGATGTCGAATCCCTTCTTCTGCAGCCGTTCAACGGCCTCTTGATAGGTTATTCTTGGAAAGGGCGGTTTGACTTCTAGTAGTTTTTCGGGGGCGACTCCCAACTCTTGGAGTTCTCGTTTGCAGTGCTCTGCGACGTTTTGACATACGTAGCTGACATATTCTTCTTCGACTTTCATGACGTCGTTCATGTCGGCAAAAGCCCACTCTGGCTCTACGTGCCAGTACTCGGTGAGGTGGCGAACCGTTCGGCTTTTTTCTGCTCGAAAGGAAGGGGCACAAGTGTAAACCTTTTCTAAAGAGTAGATGAGAATCTCTGAATACAGCTGGGCACTCTGCGTCAAATACAGGTCTTGGTCGAAATATTTTGCGCTAAAAAGTGTGGCGCCGCCTTCACATGCGCTGGTTATGAACATGGGGGGAGAGATTTCTATGAATCCTTTTTCTCTGAAGAACTTATGCGTGAACCACAAAACTTTGCTTCTGATTCTCATAGTGAGGTTCATTTTTCTGCTGCGTAGCCACAAATGTCTGACGTCTCGGAGGAATTCTTCACTCAAATCTTTGGCAATTGGAAAAGTGTCAGCTAAGCCGATAATTTCGATTTCGTCAACGGTGATTTCGTATCCGCTTGGTGCCCGTGTATCTTTTTTCACGGTTCCGCCGAGGATGGCTGAGGATTCTATGGTTATTTTTTCGCCTTCTTTCCACGCCTGCGTTCCGGTTTTCACGGTGCATTGCACTATTCCCGTGGCGTCGCGTATTAGCAGAAAGATGGTTTTTTTGCTTTCTCGTTTTCTGTAGACCCAACCGCGGATGCTAACGTGTTTGCCTTCTTGGTTGCCTTCTAAGATTTCTTGAATAGATGTGAAAGACATGACTGTTCTCCCTTTATTTCTGCCGTTCTGACCTAAATATTTACAGTTTAAGCCGCTGGCTTTGTCTCGGTTAAGCTCCTGCAATGAACGCCAGTAGCCCGGTGAAGAACCAAAGAAGGGTCCTATTCTTGATTTTTTTAGCGTTTTCTCTTGAAGGGATCTGGAGAAGTCGCACAGAAGCCCAAATCAGCCCCAAATCTGTTAAGATAACGAGGGGGAGATACCAAAAAGTGACAATTCCCCAAAGCCAAGGCAGCGGCGTAATGAAAACGGCTGAAAAATAGAATACGGCAGCTGTACTCGCCGCCTTTTTTTCTCCGTGAAGCACCGCAACTGTTTTTATGTTGTTTTCTTTGTCGCCTTGAACATCTACTATTCCTTTAGTGATCTCGCGCCCAGTGTTTGAGAGAAAAACCATAATCACAAAAATGCTCGTCGTGGGTAATAGTCCTTTTCCAATTACAAAGCCTCCGTAGATGAAGGGTATGGCAATGCAGCTGCTGACCGCCAAGTTTCCGGGCAAACCGGTTCTTTTCGCTTTTGTCGCATAGAGAATGACGATCATCCAAGAAACAGCCGCTATTGCCAAACATTGCCAATTTGGAGTCGCTCCGGTCCAGAGAGCCGCGGCAAAACCTGTAACCGTTAAAAAGAAAGCAAACCCCAAAGCTTCATTAGGGCCAACAGTTCCGCTTGGAATTGGCCGTTCTGGCTCATTTATGGCGTCGATCGCTCTGTCATAATAATCATTGACGGCCATGGCTGCACCAGTCAAAAAAAAGCCAGTTAAGAACCCGAGCAACAAGTTTTGAGGTTGATTTGTAAGTGTTTCTCTTCCAGCCAGCGTAGCGCCTACAATTACTGCGAATCCCATCATTACACAGTTGATAGGTCGAATCAGTTTGATGTAGGCTTTTGCTTTGCTCACCAACTCCACTGCCTGTCTTGCTGGGGTTTAACTATAAGCGGTGCTATAGATGTGATTATGTTTGTCAGCATAATGATGTTTGTGACTATTGCGGGGTAAAGATAAGCATTTGCCATGGTAGGGCTCAATTCTCGGTATAACAATATGCTAAGAGTAGCGTTTGCCAGTCCTATCCCGCACATAAATGTCACGAAACGGCGGTACTGAAACATGCTACTCTTCCACGTGGCGATAGTAGCGGCGCCGTAACGGAGCACCAAGTTTACCGAAATGATCACCATGGCTATGATGATGCCTAACCATATGGGGAATCCGCCTCCGCCTACACCGTAGATCAAACCTAAGAAGACAAAGAAGAATGCGCGTATCAAGAACGCAAGTTCTCCTTGAGTCCGTTTCACGAAGCTTTTGATTTCGTTCAAATAGGCTAGATCTAGCTTAATTTTAAGCATCTTGAAAACTTCTCGGTCGTTTCCCAGCATGAGCCCGAAAAGAAGAGCAGACAGAGGGCCGCTTCCTCCCAGCGTTTCAGAAACGGCGTAACAGCCGATAAGAACCCCCAACGTAAGCATGTAGGTGTATTCTTCCTTCCTTTCTAAGTAGAGTATCCTTATCCACGCTATGCCTATGGTCGTGCCTAAAGCTGCTCCGATGGCGAATTTTCCTAAAACTGTAATCACGGTTTGTTGAAGGTTGACGAGTCCGCTTATATAGGCTTGGAGAATTGCCAACACCAAAACGATGTTGAAAACGTCGGTTATTGTGGACTCCAATGACAAAGTGACTTCAATATCCTTGTTTATGTTCATTTTAGAGACAAGGGGGATTATGACTACCGAGCTTGTTCCGGCAGTCATGGGTCCTAGCATTAGCGCTTCAAGCCACTGGAAGCCTAACACGAAATGGGCGAATCCCGTGACAAAGATTGCCGCCGAAGAGACGTATACTATTGCAAGGACAGCTGCTCTGAAACTCTGCGAGATAAACTTGTAAATATCCATGTTAAGCCCGCCTTCAAAAAGTATCATCATCAAAGTAAGCGTAGTCAAAAACGGAGTGATCGGGTCCACATCCGCTGGGCGAAATATTCCCGAGACTGGCCCCAAAATGATGCCGATCAAAATCAAGAACAAGCTGCTGGGAAACCCGGTCTTTTTGAAAAACAAGTTTGCTGCAAAGCCTATCGCAATTATAGCCCCTACTATTGAGAAAATTGCTATAGTATCTGTCATAGCCATTTCCCGTCATAGCTGCGATGTAGCAAATCTTAATGCAGTGGTTGTTTTTAACAATTTGCCAGTCGCAAAGCTCGGGTCATTCGACGTGAACTCTGTATAGGTCGACGTCTTCTCTCATTATCTGCGTCAGCTCTAAGAACTCTCTTGCGGCGCGTTTTACGTCTTTTGACTGAGTGACATAGCGTCCTACGATTGCTATGTCGGCACCTTTTTCTAAAGCTTCTCTGGCTGTTTCAGGTATTATGCCGCCGGCAACCGCTATCAGAAATTTTCGGTCGGGAAACGTTTGCTTCAATTCTCCAATCCGTTCTAGTCCCAGAGTTCTTCCGGTTTCTGTGTCGATTCCTCGGTGTAAAATAACCACGTCAGGCACCTCTTTAAGTGACTGCAGTTTCTTAGCTGGGGCTTCCACGTTCATCATGTCGACTACGGCGTAGATTCCCAGTTTCTTGGCTTCGTAGATGAAGCCATCTAAGGTTTCTTTGGCCGCTACTCCAGCTGCAACTACGGCGTCGGCGGTTTCTTCAAACGCCAAGTCCACTTCTACTTTTCCGACGTCTAAGGTTTTCAGGTCTGCAATGATGAACACGTCTCTGGCGACTTCTCTCAAATCGCGAATCACTTTGACACCGTACTTTTTCAGAAGCGGGGTGCCCACCTCTAAAATTATTCTGTCGCTTTCAGGAAGCTCCTGAATAATGCTTCTGGTCTTTTCAACGCTTGGAATGTCTAGGGCGATTTGTAGATATGGCGGTCGCCATAGGCGGGGTACTTTGAAGCCCATTATGGGGTGTTTCGCCCTGTCTTTGTCGTACATTATCTTGTCTAGCGACGGGTATTTTGCCAACGCTCTTTTCAAGGCCAATCTGGTGGCGCCATAATTGTAGTGGTATATTCTCCTATAGTCTTTAGCGTTTGGATGGATGAAAACGCTGCATACGATTACCCAGTCTTCTATCTTGTCTTTGGGTACCACTCCTGCTTCCACCGAGTCTGCCACGGCTTTTGCCACAGCGGCTTGCGCTGGACCGAATATTTTGCCTGCTTCCTCTAAATTGTGCACTGTCACTTTTGGGATGAGGAGAGTATGCGGCTTCGGGGGAAGGTTCGGCCTTATCACCGCTAACAGAGGCGTGTGGCCCGCAGACAAGTTTGACATGCCTGAAGCAAAGGCTTCTCCGACAGGGCCGTCTTTGTCGCCGATTAACAAGTCGACGTGGGCAACCTCCTCTCCTTCGCCCACTAGGGCTTCTCCGATAAGGTAAACAGGTTTTTCGCTTTTCTCGTTTTTCATAGACATCACGGTTTCCTCGTAAACTTGGTTAAAATCAACGTTGAACTCTTTCATCCACCTGTACAGAGTGTCTCTGTGGATGTTTAACTGCTTTGCGGTGCCGGAGACTGTCGGTTTCTTCTTTTTTGTTTTACCCTGCTCAGCTATGGCGTTGCTTAACTGTCGGATGAGTTCATCTCTGTTCTCCGGCATTTTGGTGCTAGTGCCCGACACAACGACACTCTCGATAGAGGCTATGCGCAAGTGGTATTTAAAACTGCCGGAAAATCTGCCAGCAGGAGGTTCGATGCGACATTTCAAGCGACGAATATAGTGTACATTTTTTCTTATACGACGTTTTTGAACTTTCTGTAGAATGCTTTTTCAGGCTCTTCGACTGTTTCGTTTCTGCATCCGACAAATGTTATCTTTTTGAGTGTGGGCGGTCTCCTGATTGAGGTGTGCTTGGATGCGTAGCCATGGTGCCGCTTTGGTCGGCGTATAGGCGCGTGCCCTTCGTCATTAGCGGGGAAGAGGAAATAATGCGGCGGAGAAGAGCAAACAAAAGGGAAGGTTGAAATAGAAACTTTACATAGGCGCATCCTTCCTTTTTTGTGTTGTAGAAATGTGGGCGGTAGTGACGTGTACGCAAGCATAATTGGAGGGTGCAGCATGAAGTGTATAGGTCTGTTTTCCTCTGTTTGGCAAAGCTAAGTGGTACAATCGTGATTGTTACAATCATGACTCTAGGTTTCGTTGATAGAAAAGATGAGTTGCAAACGCTCAATTAGCTTCTCGCTAGCAAAAAGGCGACTCTCGTACTTCTTTACGGTCGTAGGAGAGTTGGGAAAACTAGACTGGTCTGATAATTTATGAAAGGCAATGGCGGGCTTTGTTCCTAACGCTGAAGAGAAGACAATTTCAACAAAGTACATTCAACGCATTATTTTTATTTATCGTAGTCTTAGTGGTTTTTAAGAAAATTGCTAAGAAAAAAGGAAAAAAATATAATGAAGTTGGTGTCTATTACTGAACAAGGTGATACTCAAGTTGGAGCACGGTGCAGAAGCATATGTTTCGAGAGAAATCCTGAAAGTCTTCAGTGGGCATACGCTTCTAGCAACGAATGAAACTCTTCCGGGGCAGATCAAGGTCGACTTTCATCTTAGAGATAAGAATAATACTGATGTATTTGTGGAAGTGTCGACTCGTAAGATAGAACGTTCGATGCTTAGTAAGATACTTAATTTGTACTCTTCCCTAGCTAATGTGGAGCCGCCTTTGAAGAGGTTCGAGTTAATCATTGTTGGCTCTGAAGTCGCTAAATCAGTAAGAAAGGCGTTGGAGGGGCTTCCTATTCGGTTGATTACCCTCAAAGAGTTGGGGATAACTCAAAGGAAGTTGAAGGAAATCGAGGAGGAGCAGAGGCAGCTTAGAATTCGAAAGCTGTCACCAGAAGAAGCAAGATTAGTCGCCAGATGGGAAGCTGAAAAGAAGACTATTATACGAGCAATTGATGTTAAGAATGCTTTGCATTGCTCGCCTCATTATGCTTACTTTCTGTTGCATAAGCTCGAACGTAAGAAGTGGCTTGAAAGGATAGACACTGGAGTTTACCAGTTTGTACCGGCAGCATATGGTTATCCTGAAAAGATTCCGCCTGCTAACTCGTTCATCGTCGGCGCAGCGCTTGTTGAGCCATACTATTTCAGCTACTACACGTCGAATAGTCATTACGGTTTTACTACTCAGATGCCGTTCACTTTGTTCATTGCAACTACGAAAAAGAAGCCCAATGTCGAATGGCAGAGTGTCACTTTCAAGTTTGTGACGTTGTCAAAGCGCAAGTTTTTTGGATATCGGCCTGAGAGAGTTTTTGACGTCGAGGTTCACATGGCTGAACCTGAAAAGTCTTTGGTTGACTCGTTCGACAAGCTGCATTACGCTGGTGGGGTAGAGCAGCTTGCAAGAATCACGTGGCGAGGCTTGGCAAGAGTTGATCAAGGCAAGTTGGTGGATTATGCTATTAGAATGAAGTCGTATGCGTTGGTTCAAAGGCTTGGGTTTATCATCGATTTTCTCGCAAGAGAGAGTCTTGTTAAGCCGTTGCGTTCCGATCTTAGGCAATTGTTACAAAATAGTGTTGGAAGGACGCCGATGTACCTTGACCCTCGGAGGCCGAGGACAGGTTCTTATTATAAGGAATGGAGAATCGTTTGTAACTTATCCCGCGATCAGTTGCTAAGCGAAATTGAGGTTAGGTGAAACAGGATGATGGATAAGAAGCATGTGACCTTCTATGCCCGATCGAGCAGAGTACCTTTGGATGTTGCGGAAAGAGATGTGGTTCTGACCTATGTTTTGCGGATCTTGTCAGAGAACGTTTTGCCGAGTTTGGCTTTCAAAGGTGGCACTTGCTTGAAGAAAGTCTATTTTGGAAATGTTGGGCGGTTTTCGATGGATCTTGACTTCACAAGTTCAGGCATTTCGCTCGAAGAGCTTAAAAATAGGCTTAGGCAATTGCTGGACAAACGTAGTTATTATGGCATAGAATTCGAGATAGCTGAGGAAAATGTTGGAGCAGGTTTTGGTGCAGGCGGTGAGTCTCACTTAGCTGCTGTTCGTTATGCTCACAGTTGGAATGCTAACGAGTTTACCCTTGAAGTCAGCTACAGAGAAGATCCACTTATGCCTCTTCAAGAAGCGCTTCTTTATGATGAGATGTATTTTAAGTTCTGTGAGTTTCAGAGGTTTGCTGTTAGATGTTTGCGGAAGGAGGAGTTGCTAGCAGAGAAGTTGCGAGCTGCTTTTCAGAGGATGCGGGCACGGGATTTGTATGACCTTTATTTGTTCTCGAGAAGGTCATTTGATAAAAACTTGGTGAGAAGACTTGTTGTTGTCAAGTGCTGGAATGTTCGAGAGGCTTTCAATTCTGATGTGCTTCTGAACAGCATATCTGAGGGTCAGTATGACTGGGATGATCTTCAAAGGCTGGTGAGGAGAGGGAATTTACCTTCTCAAGAGCTTGTGACTAGGAAGGTGGTGAGCGAATATGCGTTTCTTAAAGACTTGGACACTAGTCTGCTTAGAATTGTTATGGACTCTAAAGCTCACAAAGAGAAAAAGCTTGTTGCAGGAATTCTGCGAACAAAGAAGGTTGTTTAATTAGCGCAGTTGCCGATATATCGGTAACGGTGTAGCTTTAAGCAGCTTGCCTACTTGTTTGCTTGTTATTTTGTAGCTGGCTTCTCTTTGCTTAGCTTATGATCATGGACTCAGAGCTGCCCCTCCATAGTTTTTTGGTATGAGTTTATCATTTCATGTTTGGTAGTTGGTTTTGTTTGTTGCGAACAAAGATATATTTGCTGACAGGTTTGAGGTAGGCGGTGTGAGTTTAGATGGCGAAGATAGAGGCGATGAGGAAGATTGA
>JBKHJI010000084.1:0-3752 GCA_046538175.1 Bathyarchaeia archaeon
TTTTTTTTCTTTTTCCAACTCTTTTTTGCTGTTTTCCTGGAGTTTCCAATCCGGGACTTGTCTGAAACTGATTGGGCAGGACTTGAACCCGAAGATGCCATGAGAATTCTCTCATATTTTCCCCTTTTTTGTGTGGCTGTGTTATGCTAGAAAAATAAAAGAGATTCTGAAACAAGGCTTAAATTAAACAGTTCCTTGAGAAAGAGTATTGTTCTCAGTTGTCTCCGGGGGGATATTGATTCTCCCTGTGGTTTCTGGTCTTTCGAACTAGAACTAGAGCAAGAACTATTGCAGCAACGGTAGATACTATGACCAAGAAATACCAGTATTCTTTCCACCACGAAAAAGGAGCTCCTTGTGTGGGCGAATACGGAATTACCAGGGCCCACGGTGCCTCTGAATTCCACAGGTCAGCTAATAGCTCATTTGAGATTGAAACGTTTTCTCCAGTCATCCTTCCTTGTGGCTGTTTCTGAGAGGTGGGCCAAGGGTCATGTACATATACGGAGCTGTTATCAAACCCTACTACGAGAACATAGTGCATATACTCGTAGGTAGTATCAAAGTAGATGAGTATTATCACTAAATATCCATTGGAGTTTATGGTTTTCAAGGTTTCAAGATCCAGTGTGGTTTCATAAACTTGGTTGAATCCCCGATTATCGAAGGCTATTCGCATTTTGTCAAGGTAAGTCACGCCTGTTTCAGGGTTGGTTTGCACTTCAGTCGCTATTTTGTCTTGACTTGGGTATGAATCAGTAAGGTAACCTAGAGCCATCTGTATAGTGGCGGGACCACAAAAATAACTTGTCTCTTGCGAGAAATATTTGACAGAAATGAAGTTTGAAGACGAGGTTGTTTGGATAGAGCAAAGCGGTAACGCTGAAATGAGTAAATACCCAAAAAATGAAAGCAGACAGATTTTTCTTCTGTTCATTCAGACATCCTTATTAGTAAACGGGAAAATTCCGAATATAAATCTAACAAAATCTTGAATTGAAATGGTTGGAAACATGGGAAACGCCCGCAGGGCTGGTAGGGGAATCACAGGAGATGCCTTAGGCAAAAGCGGCAGAGTGGTGGGTGCTCGTAGGCGTTGTCTTAGCCTTCTTGGGCTACGCCAAAAACGCCGACACCGACGAGAAGTTCAGCCCAGGCAAGTTCGTCGTCACCCCATCGGAGTCTTCGCAGGAATCGTCATGGCATTCTAGAAGAAGAGAGGTGGCTTGAATTCGAAAAAAGGCGTTTTGCAAAGGAATCCGCAGGAAATGGCCTGGGAAGTTGTTTAGGCATATCATTCCCTTACTTTTCGTTGATGTCGGGGTCGGCTTTGTTCTGTGTTTGTAGCTGAAGCGAGTGTTATAAGCAGACGCAAACAATTACCTCCGCATGCGAACTGTGCCGCCTTCTGAGTCAATACTGAGGGAAGCTTTAAGGGTTAATCCTGATTTTGACGTGAACTCGTTGCATAGCGAAACTTTTCGTTTGATGATCCGGTACAGAAATGATTATTATGAGCGAAGAGTGAACGAGATCCTCTCCGAGCTTAACCTGCCCGGAGAGATACACGACAAAGTGAAGAGAAAGCTGTTGGAACCCGTCGTGGTCAGAGGCAAAGAATACAGTAATTTTATGGAGGAAGTTTCCAGGCGTGTCAGCCAAGCCTTCCAGCCCATATCGGGCCACCTTGCTGAACTGTGCGCCCAAAGAGAACTGGAGAGGGCTGGCCTAAAAAAAGACCACCACTTTACCAGAAGAAAGGAGAGAACTGACCTGATAATTTACCATCCCCACGTTCAGTCGTTTAGGAAGCGACATAGAGTTGAAGTGAAAAACGTGAGCCTCAGAGAGAGGGCGACCAGAGGCCTAGCCTTCGACGGCGACAGCCTTTTCGGCTTTTTCAACCAGCTTCGCGAGTTCACCGAATCAAACATCAAGGTCCTGGAAGACCTATGCGCCAAAACCGATGGCTACTGCTACATTCCGCCAAACACGTTAAGGCAAATTCCACACCGAACAACACGTTTCAAACCCAACACCCAGTTCGGCAGGGACATGGCTGCCTTCGCCAAAAGAGGGAGAATACTCTAAGGCGGCCTCCAAAAGTCAAGGATGTACTCGAACGTGGTCCCCAACGTTATATAGTTGCTCGGCCAACCGAAGATTCCCACCTTGTTGACGAGGTTCCGCCTGTCCCAGATTATAACGTTCCTCAACTCGTACCCTGCTTTCACCATTTCCTCGATGACATACAAGTGCACCGGAACCCTTCTTCCACCCTCGTTGTCTTTCCACCATATGTCAGTAACGTTTATGACCGAGTGGGCCTTCGGCCTCAATAGTGGAAGAATCCCTTTGTAGATTTCCCCCAAAACCAGAGCGTATTTCCTCGGCTCCATAGTGCCCAAATCTCTGGGGTCGGCGCTATACTGCTGAACCTTGAGGAACTGCTCGTTTTTTCTCAGGTTTCCCCTGATGCTCTTGTTCAATCTCGGCCTGTTCAGCATGTTGGCGTAAGGAGGAGACGTCACAGCCAAGGATACCGTATCCTGCTCAAAGTACTCAGGTATTTTATGGGCGTCGTCACAGACGGCAATCTGAGTAGTTGACTGGCGAGATTCACCGCTCCACACATCCAGCTTCGTCTGGGCAACTCTTCGGTTTGAAAAGTCAACGTATTCCTTTTTGAGGTCGAACCCTACAGCGTTGCGGTTCAGGTCAAAAGCAGCAAGCAGCGTAGTTCCTGACCCGACAAAAGGGTCCAAAACTAGCTCGCCTTGATGTGTGAAGAGTTCGATACATCTTTTAGGTAATCCTATTGGAAACACTGCTGGATGAACATTCTTGTCGCGCAGGTCTCGTTTTTCGTAAAAAAACTCCCATATGGCCACTTGATGTTGAATCCACTGCTTAGCCGTTAAACAGTTAATATGGTTGTCTGGGCAGTTGCAAGTTTTTCGGTAGTTAACGCCTAACGGTTTTCTAATTTCGCAAGTTTCCACCATGACGCTTCACTTCTTCTTCCCAGCCTCTGAAATGAACGACTTCTCAGCCAGCCACGCCAAAACTATGTTTCTAACGACGTCGGCGTCAGACTCTCCAAGGGAGCCTTTCATCTTCAATATAATATTCCACTGCGCATCGTTAAAAGTTACCTGCACCCTTTTGATCTTCATCTGTATCAAATATGTGTTTGTAGAGAGTGTATTTAAATACATCGGTTTCTAGCATTTGAAACCTTCCACGCTTGAAAGCAGACATACTTCTAAGCCACATGCACCCGCCAATCTTCCTCCAAACGTGTAGAGAAGACCTGTTTCCAAACTTGCTCAATTCTTCCATAAATGCCCAACACAACTGGGCAGCATCAAATTCTCCAAATCCAAAATAACAATTGTGACCAAAACAACAGATGGGTTAATCTACTAAATGTGCCGTTAGGTCAAACACTTGAAGGGGCCAAGTGTTTGAAGGAAAAAAGAGTTCAGGTTATAAAGGGTTTCTAGCTTGAAAACCTGCAACAGTTTCGGCACCTTCTCCAAGGATAAACACGTTTCCGGATATATGCGCTCGACGAACAAGAACTTTCACCCTGCTCTCTCCCCTCTCCGAGAAGACGTTTCGGCAAAGGCCTTATCTTCACTTCCGGCAAGAAGCGTTCAGAGGTTATTCTCTTGGAGGAAAGGCTTGTTTCTCAAAAGCAGGATGAAGCAGACAATGTCCCACTTGCACTTCACCAAGCAAACAAGAAG
>JBKHJI010000085.1:0-3672 GCA_046538175.1 Bathyarchaeia archaeon
TACATCGCCTAACTAAAGTAAAGTGCTTGAATTTAAGAACGTTTTGACTTCTATCTATCGAGAAAGCTTGTTAAAGAGGTTGAGATAATCTACGAGGTGTCTTGTTATGAGAAAATTCTTAAAGACGTGTTTCTTACCTTTTTTCCCCATTTCGCGAGCTTTTCGCGGGTGTTTTAGAAGATAAAGCGTTTTCTCTACGGCTTCCTTCACGCTGCTTACGAGAAAGCCCGATATGCCATCTTCTATTTGAAGAGGAATACCTCCAACTCTTCCACCAATAACAGGAATCTCTTTCCATAAGGCTTCGGTAACAGTAAGTCCGAAACCTTCTCGGATTGATTTCGCCAAGATTACGTCAGAGGCCCGTTGAAAAGCGTTGACTTCCAAATCATGGACACCGATAAGATCTGTTAAAAAGTGTACATCATAGTCTTCGCCAACGTAGCGCAAAGCTTTTTCGTAATAAATCCATCCTTCAGGATCGTCGCGAGCCATGCTTCCAATCAATAAAAGTTGTAGGTCTGGAATCTTTTTACGTATTTGTCGATAAACATCTATCACTCCTAAAGGATCCTTCCACGGATCAAACCGGGCAACTTGCGTAATTATGGGTCTTTCCTCATCAACATCGTATCTCTCGAGCACTGATTGGACTTGAGTATGTGTTAAAGGCTTGTTTTTGTCGCTTAGAGGATCGATGGATGGAGGGATGATAGCAATTTCTTTCATTTTTAGAGTTTTCTTCACGTAGTCCTTCATGCTGAAGACGCACGCATCATAAAGTCCAATGAAAGAGGACAAAAAATTCAGGAAGTGTTGATTAGGCTGCGAAAGATCAATGTGACAACGCCAAACCCATTTTCCACGACGTTGAGGATAATGTTGTATCATTGCCAGAGGTTGTAAATCGTGAATAACGACAAAATCAGGATCTAACTCTAATAACTTGGCGTTTTCTTCAGCGTTTTTCAGATATGTTTTTTTCATCTCGTTAGTTAACTTCATTTTTTCTCCTTGTAGAGCATTATGAAATTTCTTAGTTGTTTTGAAAAAATCCGGTGACCCTTCAATTACTTTCCAAAAAGCTGTTAAACCAACATTTTGCATTAAGGGAACGAGCTTATGTAAAATCTCTGCTACTCCTCCTCCGTATGAAGTAGAGTTGACATGGACAACAGATTTGGATGCGAGTTTTGCTCCGAGGATTTTTGCCTCTTCAACAATTTTTTCACCTACCATAGAAACGTAATCCGTTAATGCCCGTTTAGTTAAGCAAGTGGTACTCATTTTCGTTTCAAACATTTGTAGACGTACGCATAGATAAACACTTTCAAACGGCATATTGTGAGACCTACTAGTGGATACATATAGTTAATTTTTGTATTTTGAGTTTTTCACGAAATAATTCAAGTATAGGGAAGGCTTTCGCAGTTACAGCGTCTCTATATATAAATGAAAGCGGAAAAATGGGAGAATTGCATGGCTGCTTGTAGATAACTAAGTTGTCGCAGTTTAGATGCTGTTGTACGCTAATTTACTGATCGATGTTAAAGGGAGAGAGCCAAAAATGTGAAGACGTTGAGAGAAATGCAGCAAATTATTCTTGATTTTTGTTAAGCTGATGGAAAATTAATCCGATGAAAACGATGAAATAGTGGTCTGCTTCCATCATACCGTCATGGTAAGTGGCAGATTCTCGATTAACAATCCAGACTTTTTCCACTTCAGAACCAATCTTCTTCGATCAGGCAGTTCATGCCAATTCTTTGCAAGATTGTTAACCAATCATCTGAAGTTGTTTTCATCAGTTATCCGTTTCTTGGCATATTCGTATGTGAGTTTGGATCGCTTGACCAAACTCTAAATGTGGAAAAAAGCAAAATTTTGAATAATAAGACTTCTTTATATATCAATGGACTAGCAGATTGATAAATTGCCTTTTATGGTGATGTGCAAGTGGAGAAGAAATACGGGATAGGAGTAGATCTGGGTGGAACATGGTTGAGGATTGCACTTTTCCGTGCAGAAGGAAACATTGTAGGAAAAATACAAAGGCAAGTGAACACGAGCAGCGAGTATGCAATATCTAGACAAATAATTGCTCTAATTCGTTCTCTTTGTGATAGAAATGCAGTTGGATTCAGAAGCCTACAGGGGGTGGGAATAGTTTCAGCGGGGCCGCTTGACGTGAAGAGGGGTGTGCTGGTTAGCCCTGTGAATTTGCCTTTTAGAGAGGTGCCGCTTAGGGTGCCTGTAGCTGAAGAGTTGGGTGTCCCTGTGTGTTTGGTGAATGATTGTAGTGGGGCGGTGTTAGGTGAATGGAGGTTTGGAGTTGGAAAAGGGTTGGACAATCTTGTTTATGTGGCGATTGGCACTGGGATAGGTGGAGGGGCAATAGTGGATGGTCATCTGCTTTTGGGGAAAGATGGAAATGCTGTGGAAATTGGCCATTTCACTATAGATTATGAGGGGAGACTGAAGTGTGGTTGTGGCAGAAGCGGGCATTGGGAGGCTTATTGTTCTGGAAGAAATATGCCGAACTTTGTGAGAATGAGGCTTGAAGAAGTTGGCGAGGAAGAGGTGAAGGAGAGTTTGTTGTTTAAGAGTGTGAGGGGTGATTTGTCTTGTTTGAGTTCTGAAGACTTGTTTAACGCTGCTAAGAGTGGGGATAAGCTTTCTGTACGGCTTGTCGAGGAAATCGGCATCCTCAACGCAGTAGGCTTTGCTAATATTGTAGATGCGTATGATCCTTCGCTTGTTACTGTTGGAGGCTCGGTGGCTCTGAGGAATCAGGATCTTGTTTTGCCTCCTATTGAAAGGCATGTAGAGGAATGTGCTTTGAACAGAGTGCCGGAAATAAGGGTGACGCCCTTAGGTGAGGATGCGGGGATTTATGGAGCGGCTGCTGCAGTTTTAGGTTTTGGCTTAAACGCCGAGTCGTAGGCGAGTTGCAGGATATAAAGACAATGCAGCGTCTGAACAGGATTGTATTTTTAGTGGTTAACTTGTTGGGTAATAGATTTTTCTTTGAGGAAACGTGAATTTTGTGAGGGGGTGTATGTTATTAGTTGTGGTGGATTGGTTTCTGTTTGCGATTCTTAAGTGAGTTTCTAGTTTTTTGGGCAGGTGGGTTTTCATTATGATTTGGGTGCTTGTAGTGGTGTCTTTGACGTGTAAGAGTAGTTCGCAGACATTGTAGATTTTTGAAAGAGGCACATGTGGGCGATGAGTCGGCGGGGGGAATATTGCGGGTTTGGCAACGTGTATTGCGTGGGAATAATGTTTAGGGAGTGTTGTCTCTATTGAGTTAGCCCCGAAAAAGAGGGTGGTGTTATCGAAAGAGTTTAATTTCTGTTCTGTTAGTTGTGTAAAAAAGTTTGAGGTGTGTTGAGTGAAGACGTATTTGACGATTTGGTTTTCCAGTGAAGGAGCTGGCCCTGTAGATGTTGTGGAGAGGCTTAGGTCTTTAGGTTTTAAGCCTTTGAGAGGTTATCATGACCATGTTTATGACTGGAGTAAAAAAGTGGAGCTTGAAGACATTCTTCAAATCGCCAACTCTGTTCATGAAACGTTGAAAGGTCTTAAGGTCTTATACAAATTGGAGACCGAGTAGATAGAACATCTCGCGTTTCATCTGTGTGCGTTCAAACATCTGCCTAAGACGCTTTAGTA
>JBKHJI010000086.1:0-3650 GCA_046538175.1 Bathyarchaeia archaeon
GCAGTGATGGTGTTGGAAACCGCTAAAGAACCGCCCGGAAATCTTATCGAAGAGTTCGCTTCAGAATGCAAAGTTTCACCATCTAAGCTTTACGTTGTTTTGGTTCCCACCACCAGTGTGGCTGGATCAACGCAGGTTTCAGGAAGAATCGTGGAAACTGGTCTGCACAAACTCTCAAAATTGGGAATTGATCCCAACTCGGTCGTGTATGCGTGGGGATGCGCCCCTATCGCTCCACCTCATCCAAAGTTTTCGGAAGCCATGGGAAAAACGAACGATGTTATTTTGTACGGAGGAACCGCTTATTATTCGCTGAAACACGATAACGACGACGAATTGAAGGCTATCTTGAAGAAAGCTCCTTCGTCAGCGTCAAAACATTATGGCAAACCGTTTAAAGAAGTTTTTGAAGAGGCGAATCACGATTTTTATCAAATTGACCCAAACCTTTTCGCTCCGGCAATGTTCATAATAAACAACGTTGAAACGGGCAGAGTTTTCCAAGTGGGAGACATTAACGTAGACGTGCTCAAACAATCGTTAGACATAGTGGTGCTGTGAAGCATTTTACGTCCACCGGAAATAACCTAGTCGTATGAGGCAACAAATGGGCGGCAACCGATAGGCGTAGAGGGTAATTAGATTCTTATCCAATCAACCAACTTCTCTGCTTGCCACTCTGACTGTCACTCAATCAAACTATCACTTAACCCCTAGCCTCTTCGATCGATACTCCTATATTTACACACACCACACAAGCGCACAGTGGAAAATTGAGAAGAGGGTAAAGGTATACGTTTGGGTTTGAGATAAAACTTTACCCTCAAACACACACATATATGTGTGCGTGCCAATTCGAGCATATCAGGAAGCTACAGTGGAGTGACAGTAACTATGCAGTTCTTACCTTGACGATTTGTTATCATGCCAGCTTTAAACTGACCCTCTAACCAACGGGCCCAAATGTCTTGGCAACCGATAGTGCAGAAAGCCTCACAATCAGGGATATCAAGTACTTTGCAGGGATGCATGTTCATGACCAATCTGTTGCCAGACAGCTCTGATACAGAGAAAGGAGTGAACACTTGCAGTTGATAGGACATCTGCTTGGCCAACATTCGAAAAGCAACCTGCGGCGACAGGACCCTCACTATCTTTAGCAAAAACAAAGCCGGACTGGCGCTTTTACGTTTCAATGCTTCAATAGCTTCATACTTGAACTTTTCAACTCCTTTCTCGCCCAAATTGGCGCTCACAAAATTGAAAGCACCTGCCCATTTTCGCACCCAGTTGCCATAGACCGTCTCAAACTTCTCTTGCGCAGTAGCATCTTCACTAATGGGTTGCTCCTCATTCTGCCAGATCCTTTTTAGTTCTGCGACTTTTTGAGCGCCCAACTCTTTTTCTACAATAGGCAGACAATAATCATCCAGAAGATTCATGTAGCCAAGAACACCTGAATACTTCTCGTCGTAAGACATTTCCTTTATCTCTACCATAGAACCACTTACCTAAAAACAAGCACACCCCCAATCATTATAAGCATTGCGTTCCAGCTCAGAAACAGAGTCACATTCATGCTCGTTTCCCGCCAAAGCATCATTCATTTATAGCGCTATCATTCTTGGATTTGGGGCTAGTTTAATGTTGGTTGGATTAGATTCTTATACAGTCGTGACGATATTGAACGAGGTTGTGTAGAGCCATGATTTCCATAATTGGTGCGGGTAAGCTGGGAAGCACTGCTGCGTTCAATATACTTAGGTTCAGAATCGGCGATGTTGTCCTAATAGATGTCGCTCAAGATATAGCTCAAGGTGAAGCACTTGATATGATGCAGGCTGCTCCTGCAATAGAATTCGACGGCAAGGTTGTGGGAACCGATGACTTCAGCGAGATGGAAGGTTCAGAAGTTGTGGTTTTAGTTGCGGGTCTAGGAAGAAAGCCTGGGATGACTCGCCTCGATCTAGTTGGCGAAAATGCGCAAATAGTAAAATCCATAGTAAAAGAAGTTGTCAAGTACGCTCCTGAATGCAAACTCATGGTTGTGACGAACCCCGTGGACGTCATGACTTACGTGGCCTATAAGGAATCAGGCTTTGAGAGGAATCGAGTTTTCGGGATGGGAAACATTCTGGACACTATGCGATTCAGATCTTACATCACGCGCGAATTAGGAGTCTCTAGGGAGGATACCCGGGCCTTGGTCATAGGAGAACATGGGGATTCCATAGTTCCCCTCGCGGAATATGCTTCAGTTTCCGGAATACCGATAAGAGATTTGCTGAAAAAGGAGCAAATTGAGAGAGTAGTTAACTTGACGAGAAACTCTGGCGCTGACGTCATTAAATTGAAAGGAGCAACCACTCACGCGCCAGCCGCGGCGATTGCGATAATGGTTGATGCTGTTTTTAGAGACCGCAAAAGAGTCATGAGTGTCTCAACATTTCTTGAGGGCGAGTATGGATTTTCAGAAGTTTCGGTTGGCGTGCCCGTTATTCTTGGAAGAAACGGTGTTGAAAAGATTTTGGAGCTTGATTTGGAACCAGAAACATACAGCCAATTCAAGAACTCTGTCTCAATCATAAAGGGGGCAATCGAGCAGCTGCGTAACAGGGCACCAACAAGCCTAATATAGACCTAAATATTCGCTGAAAAGCGGCGATATTTACTTATTTTAAATATAGATTTGGCTTTCATAATAGCTTTTAAGTTAAAAAGATACTGCCTTTCGATCAAAATGGGCAAACTTGAAGAAATTCGTTTGAAAGTTGCTAAGCTTCAGATGGAGTCTAAGGAGCTCAAACGTCTAAGGTCCGACTGCAATGACCTTAAAAAATTTCGGAAAATGATTGTAAAAGAAAAATTTGACTAACAGTGCGATCGCCAATGGAGAAGAAAATAGAAAAGACCCTGGAGAAAGCTCTTGACAAGCTGCTCCAAGGCACCTTGGAAGACACTTACTATCGGTTGATGGATGAGGATTTCCTCAGCCTTGTTAAATCGAAGAGAGACTTTTTGTTCGGCGTTATCGTAGGCGACCTGCTTGAAGGTTTAGGCTTCTGCACATACGGAACTCATAAGAGATATCCGAAAGACAAGGAGTTTAAAGGATTGTTTAGGACTATCCAAGAGAAATCAGGGGAAATAGAACGAAAGCTTGAGGCAATACTCTCAAAGCAACGTGAGACTTAGTTTTTGTTGGGTTTTCTGGTCACAAAAAATCTGCGGATAAAGCTGTTGAAACCATAATTCCCCACTAACGCAGCCATCAAGACACTTATAACTAGAATTTCTATCCAAGCTTTTGGAAGAACAAATAGTAATATGCCGGGTCCTCCGCCTCCGATGAAGTATGGCATCAAAGAGACAAAATAGAAAACTGTAAAAAGACATTCTGGAATATAGGAAAGAAGCACTACGGGAACTGCGAGAAGCGAACCATGGTTTTTCTCATGTAAGTTTAGTTTCTTAGCTAAAAATCCGCTAGTAATGCCGGTTAACGATTTGCCTATTGGCAATCCGATCAAGCCGAGCCATGAACCATGGCCTAGGGGACCGAAATAGATACCGGGAAATACGCCGACGAAGAGCCCAGTAACAAATCCGATTAAGGGGCCCCCATAAAAAGCGGCGATAAAAGTCGTTAC
>JBKHJI010000087.1:0-3499 GCA_046538175.1 Bathyarchaeia archaeon
TTTTTCTTTGAACATCCCTTGTCTAGTTTAGATCTACGTATTTCGGCAGTTGCGGTCTACCCTCTCCCAGCGACGTAAGAGATGTTGCTACGTAGTTTTGAAAAACAGCGTTCCAAATGGTTTGAAGGAGATTGCGAAGAAGGTGTTGGCGTGCCCTGAGATGTTGAGGGAAAATATGAAGTTAATTATGGATAATGTTTCTGACAAGAGGTTTTTGGATTCGTGGAAGGGAGCATTTGTCACAACAGAATTTACAGCGGAGACAAGAGAAGAAGTTCCAAGAGAGTTGAAGAGATTATTGTAATTTGTTGGTTATACATCAGGCGTATCTGTGTAGATAGAGGTGAGGGCTTCAGGGGTGAGTTTGGTGGCGTCTGTTTGTGGTGAAGTTAAATAGTGTCGGGTTTGATGCGTGTTAAGCCTTGTATTTTGTCGTATGCTTTGTCGGATGAGATTATTTTTTGGTCTAGGTTTAATGCGGTTGCGGCGTAGTGTGAGTCGAAAAATGTTAGGTTTAGGGTTTGTCTTAGATATACGCTTGCTACAGTCACGTCGGGTGTTAATGCGACGTATTTTACGTTGGGTAGCGCTGCTACGGCGGCTAGGTCTTTTAGTAGTTTATCTTCCATTTTTTCGCTTCGATAAATGAGTTCCATCTCGATTAGGCTAACGCTTGAAATTTCTACGTGGATTTCTCTGTTTTGGAGTTTTTGGAAGATTCTTTCCGCGGTAGCGTGGTTGGGGTCGTACTCGTTTAAATATGCGAAGATGACGTCGTTTTCTAGGAGGGGCATTGGACAGTTAGTCTCCATCTTTCTTTCTTGCTTCTTTTCCAGCGGTTAGCTCTGCTTGTTTTCTCAATTCTTTGAATGGCTTTTTGACGTTGAATGCGCCGTGAAGGGTTTGAAGCGGGTTAGATGGCAGTGGGATTATTTTGAGGTGATCTCCAGCGTTTATAATGAGTATTTTTTTTCCGATGTCGAGGGATTCTCGAATTTCCTTCGGTATTGTTAGTCTTCCTTTGCTGTCCATTTCCAGAATGCTCATATTTCCCACCTTATTATATTTTTTAATATTGTGGGATTTAAAGTTTATTGCATTTTAAGTGGGATAAACCTTTAAGCACTCCTTAATCTTGTCCTTGAGGATGTCGTGGACTAGGCCGTGTTTGCTTCGTGGGCCTATGGTGTCGGCTATGCGGACGATAACGGTTTTGAGTCGTATGTGCATGCGTAGGCTGAGATTAGGGCTTTCTTAGCCTTGTTATCCGAAAGAGGAACTGGAAAACTATGGAATGGCTATTCTTACTTTCTAACACATCGTTATCAGAAATATTACTTCAACGAAATATTTCTTTTATGTTAAGAAACAAGATTAGAAGAGTGAGGGCTTAGGAGAAGCGGTGAAACCATGGATAATAAACCTTGGTGGCGGAAACTGGGCATCAGAGAAAAGAAGGATGTCGCAGCTTTCCTAGTTATATTTGTTGGGGGAATTGTAGCAGCGCTTTTCCTCGCCTTGTTCGGCATATGGCCTTTTTTGTTACCTTATCCGTGAGATGGAAACTTGGACTTAAGTATCATCACAATGCTTAGTGGAGTCTTGGTAACTGCAGTCGGGCTATTCTGGGCTTTTTATGCCGTAGCCGGGGTGTTGCTCAAAACCAAACCTTTGAAAGACCCGATAGGAATTAAACAAAAACTTAGCATAGTATTTCCGGCAACTCTTGTTCTTAAGCCAAAAAATTTGGGCACGCTCAAAATCAGCATATCGATTCCTACAACTTTTATGCTTGAATTAAGAACGTTAGAACACCCTCGGTTCAGCATACTGATTCCGGCTAGGAATGAAGAAAGAGTTATAGAAAATATTCTTGGCGATTTGCTTGCTCAAACTTATGAGAATTTTGAAGTGTTTGTGGTTTGTCATAATTGTACGGATGGCACCTTTGGAAAGGCTGAAGAGTATGCAAAAAGAGATCAGAGGATTAGACCTCTTCTCCTTAGTGGGAAAGAGGGGAAAGCTGTTGCGTTAAATTATGGTGCTAAGCATGCGACGGGAGACATCATTGTAGTTTTTGATGCTGACAATAGGGTTCCGCCTAACAGTTTGGGAAAAGTGCTGAAATATTTTCCAAAATATGATGCAGTTCAATCGAGAATAGAAGCAAGCAACGCTGACTTTAGTCTTATTTCAAAATTGGCAGACCTTGAGATTGCTGTGTTCTCAGAAATGTTCCAGAAAACTAGACATGCCTTGGGCATAAATGTGGGGTTAGGTGGAACTGGAGAGTTTATACGCAGAGAGGTGTTGGAAAAAGTAGGATGTTGGGATAACAGTTTGACAGAAGATTTTGCTCTGTTCGCTAAATTGACACGACATAATTATAAGATTGGGTGGGCTCATGACATAACGATTTATGACGAGAAGACTCCCTTCGCTTACTCTATGCTCAAGCAGAGGGCGAGATGGTTAAGGGGGCACTTTGATGTAATGTTGAATAATTTAAGGTACTTTCATAAGGATCCGCTTAACTTTCATTATTTAATTGCGCCTTTAGCAGTAATGGGATATTACGTTGTCTATTTCTTGTGGATTCTTATGGTGTTAGGCGTGCCGGTTAATGCATGGTATATTCCCCTATGGGTTTGGCTACTTCCCTCAGCTACGTTCTATACTGGTATAGTAGCGCAGATAGTTAAGGCGAGAAAAGTTTCTGATTTAATTTATATCCCTTTGCTCCTCCTTTATCTTTACCATTGGCAAGTTGCTTTCATTGGAATGTTTATGGTGAAAAATTGGAATAATGCAAAAACCCAACATGGCTTCCGGTAAGTATTTGCGACGTAAGGGCAAACAAGCATCTACACGCTTGATGGAGTGCCCCTTTCAATTTTTATCCTGCTACAGAGTCAAAGGTTCAGATGTTTCCATGTGAAGTTATTTTTGCAGGACGGGTCGATTGCGGTTATGTTTATTTTGTTGGCTTGTTAGGTGTTTGGCTGTTTCGGTTACGGCTTGTTTGCTGTTGAGTTTGGGTTTCCAGCCTAGTGTTTTGAGTTTGGCGATGTCTAGTTGCATGTTTTTGACGTCGCCTTTCCAGCCTCTGCCTCCATCGACGCCGCCGGTGAATTTGAATTCGACGTTTTTTAGTCCTATTTCTTCGACAACGATTTGGGCTATTTCTGTGACTGTTATTTGGTCTTCTGAGCCTACGTTGTAGATTTCAACTTGTTGTGTGGATTTTTCTAGGCCTATAAACATGGCGTTTATGCAGTCGTTTATGTAGAGGTAAGATTTGGTTTGGGTTCCATCGCCGAGAATTTCAAGCCTTTTGGGGTTTTTTTGGAGTTTTTGGGTGAAGTCGTGGACTACGCCGTGTCTGCTTCTGGGGCCTACTATGTTGGCTAGGCGAAGGATTATGGCTTTGAAGTTGTAGGTGTAGGCGTAGGCTGAGATTAGGGCTTCAGAGGCTAGTTTGGATGCGCCGTAGGTGGAG
>JBKHJI010000088.1:0-3280 GCA_046538175.1 Bathyarchaeia archaeon
AGGTGGTGGTCGCGGGTTCAAATCCCGCCCGAGGCTTTTAAAAACCGTCAGTGTTTTCTTCTGTCTCAACTGAGAAACATATGTTTTTGGTAAGAACACCAACGGAGATGCGTGTGCAATGCGTAACATATTTTATGCCCGCTTGCCAAGAAAGGATAAGAAATCGAAAATGTTCAAGAAAATTTTAGTCGCCAATCGTGCTGAAATCGCAGTGCGTATAATAAGGGCATGTAAAGAACTCGGCATAAAAACTGCGGCAGTATATTCCGAAGCAGACAAAGAGTCTCGCCATTTAAAGCTCGCCGACGAAAGTCACTTCATCGGACCTCCGCAACCTGTCCAGAGCTACTTGAACATCGAAAAGATCGTTCAGACTGCCAAAGAATCAGCATCTGACGCTATTCACCCCGGCTATGGTTTTTTGGCGCAGATACCTAGATTCGTCCAAGTTTGTGAAGAAAACAACATAACATTCATTGGTCCATCCAGCACGATTTTGGAGAAAATGGCTAACAAGGTTGTGGCGCGAAAAATAATGGCAAGAGCTGGGTTGCAAATCATTCCAGGGACCATGGAGCCTGTTGAAGATCTAGGCGAAGCGGAAGAAGTCTCTGAAAAACTTGGCTATCCAATAATCATAAAGGCTGTCTACGGCGGGGGAGGGCGAGGCATGCGCATAGTCAAGCATAAACGTGGGCTTGCTGAGGCTTTTGAATTGACACAGTTAGAGGCAGAAGCCTCATTCGGGAGCTCTCAAGTGTACATTGAAAAACAGTTGCCAAACCCAAGACACATCGAATTTCAAATACTTGCTGACAAGAATGGCAACGTAATACATCTTGGTGAGCGCGAGTGCTCCATTCAAAGAAAGCACCAAAAACTTGTGGAGGAAACGCCGTCTCCGATGATGACTGAAGCGCTGCGAAAAATTATGGGAGAAGCAGCTGTGAAAGCAGCGAACGCTGTAAACTACACTAACGCTGGAACAGTTGAATTTCTTGTCGATGGAGGCGACAAATTCTATTTCCTAGAAATGAACACCCGATTACAAGTTGAACATCTAATTACTGAGATAGTTACAAGGGTTGACATAGTTAAGGAGCAAATTCTAATAGCCGCCGGAAATCCGTTACAATTCAAACAAGAAGACATCACGATTATGGGTCATGCCATAGACTGCAGAATAAACGCTGAAGATCCGCGTAGAGATTTTGCTCCGTGCCCTGACACAGTTAAAAGATATCGCGCTCCTAGCGGGCCATGGATCAGAGTCGATAGCGCCTTGTATGAGGGATACACCATACCCGTGTTCTACGATTCGTTAATAGCCAAACTAGCTGTTTGGGGCAGAAACCGCGAAGAAGCTATAAAACGCATGAAAAACGCTCTAGCAGAATACGAAATCGAAGGCGTTGAAACCACCATCGCGCTACACAAAAAAATTATGGAAGACGAACACTTTGTTGAAGGCCGAATCCACACGGGATTCATACGGCAAAGGATAGGCAATGTGCTTTTAGAGAGAGAATTAATAGGCGAAGATATTGCGGCTTTAATAGCAGCCCTAAGTCTTTCACTGCACAAAGGCAAGACAGGATTTGTTGTTATTCCAAAAAGAAAAAACCGCATCAAGTCACGGTGGAAGACTTTTGGGAGAAGTTTTGAACTTGAAGCTTTCAAGTGGGGTACCTGAATTGGAGGAATACAATCTTTTAGTAGATAAAAAACCCCACACGGTCAAATTGAGCAAATCAGGAGAAAAAAAAGTTTCTAAAGCGGAAGTCGATGGCAAGCTAGTTAAAGTGGATTTTTTAGAGGATATTTGCTATGGCAAGCCTATTTTCATAAACATTAACGGCAAACTGTACAAAGCAGAGTTAGACAGAGCTAACGCAGGCATAGCTCTTACCGTCAGGGTTGACGGTATCTCTTATGAAGTGCAGATAGAAAACAAGAATCAAGCTGTTTCGCAGATGGCTAACCATGGGTTACCAGCAGCAAAGAAAGAAATCAGTGAAACAGAAGATTTTCACGAGGTTGTCATATCTGCTCCTATGCCGGGCAAGGTGACTCTATTCAGAGTTAAGGCTGGAGATAAAGTACGTATTGGAGATGTTTTACTTGTTTTGGAATCAATGAAAATGGAAAATGAAATTCTTTCTCCAGCGACGGGGATCGTTAAAGAAGCCAAGGTTTCTGAAGGCGATGCGGTAAACCTAGGTGAAACAATCGTGGTAATCAGTGAAGTTTGAATTGCTCTGTGTCATCTTTTGTTCATTTTATTGCTTTTGAAGCTCGGTGCAAATTTTTTCATAAAAATCCAACGATTCCGGGTTAATCAAGGCATCTCTGTTTGTAACTGGTCTCCCGTTTACCAGATTCGAGATTGCACTCTCCACTTTTTTCATGTTGAAAGTGTATGGAATATCAGGTGCTTCTATGATTAGAGCGGGGACGTGTCTAGGAGACGCTTCTCCGCGCAAGACTCGCCTAATCTTGTTTTTCAAATCTTCGGTCAATTGGGACCCCGAGGTAAGTTTGACGAAGAGGATAATACGTTGATCTTCTTCCCAGTCTTGCCCCACAACGATGCTGTCAGCGATTTCACGAAATTTTTCTGCTACGGTGTATATTTCGGAGGGGCCTATGCGTACTCCTGAGGGTTTTAGTGTAAAGTCGGAGCGGCCTAAGAAAGTTATTCCTCCAGTATCGCCGTGAATTAGTATCCAATCACCATGTCGCCAAACGTTTGGATACAAGTTGAAGTAGGCGGCTCTATACTTCTTTCCATCGGGGTCGTTCCAGAAATAAAGGGGCATTGAGGGAGCGGGGGCTTCACAGACGAGTTCGCCCTGTTGGTCAACTACATGGTTGCCCTTCTGGTCGTAAGTTTTCACTTTCATTGCTAAAGCTGGACCTTGCAGTTCGCCGGCATATACGGGTTGGATGAGGCTACCGGCAGCGAAACAACCGTTGATATCTGTTCCTCCTGAGATAGAGTTGAAGTGTAAATCTTCTTTAATTTCGCCGTAGACGTACTCAAATCCTTCGGCGGAGAGAGGCGACCCAGTTTGAGATATTTCTCGCAGCGACGACAGATCAGAAACTTTGCATGGTTCGGCGTCTACGCTCTTTAGATAGTGGATATAGCTTGCACTGCAACCAAAAATGGTTATTTTCTCGTCTTGGACAAGTTGCCACAGGGCATGCCAGCCGGGATAGTTAGGATTGCCATCATACAATGCCACGGTGGCACCCACAGCCAGAGAGCTGAGTAACC
>JBKHJI010000089.1:0-3223 GCA_046538175.1 Bathyarchaeia archaeon
ACTGCGGCGCCTGAAAGATTAATGTCCAACTCTGATATGGCTTGTAGGAAACCGCCAAGTCCCTCTCTGTTTGTTTCAAAAATAGATTCAGAATTCTTGACGAACACTAGGCTCAAATTCCTTTCTTTTAGCCTTTGCTTAGCGACTTCCAAGTCATCCATCTTGACCGTCTAGGAAAAAGCCAGCTTCATTTCTTAAGCATTTGCTAGGTTACAATGAAAAGCTCTTCTTCGGATACTGCAGCAATTTTCCAAGCCAATTTTCGAACTTCTTTGTCCGGTAACGCTTCTTGTAACAACTGGGTTTTTAGCCTTTCAAACATGAGTAGATTCAACGCAACGGAAACTTTTCGTCCATTATTCTTTCTCTCAAATTCTGCTTGAATTCTTCGGGAGTTTTTGATCGAAAGTTTCTGGTTGCCTACAGTACACTTGGTGCTAACTTGGAGCCCATCTATAATGCATGAAAAAGGAACGTGAAGCGGGAGTAACGCATTAACTGCTAAAGGTTCACCTTCTTTTATATTTAATCGATTTAATCCGATTGAGCCCATTCTAACACCTATAACTAAAAACGGCCCCAAGTGACCATGGAATTTTTCAGCTTCATCAAGAAGGGCCATAAGCGCAGAGGACATATTGCATGCTATGACCATTAAATCGCTCTCCTTTTCGAATCTCCGATTCTTTGTTTTGTACTTTGCGTTTTTGCCGCCATGCCTCTGATAACTAAAGCGTTCATTAAAGATACGCCTATTGCTCCGCCTAAGACCCCGCCCACCGCATGTAGTCCCGCCCAACCCAAAATTCCGCCCCATGTTGCTAGTGCCGTTGGCTCCATAAAAAATGCTGCTATTATCAAGCCTGCAACAGCAGCCGAAAACACAGAAATTACAAATAGGCAGGCAGTGCCCAAAAGTTTCTTTTCAAATATCCGGTTATATCCTGCTGAAAATACCAGAACGTCAAATATCGCAGATGCTGCAAAGAACCCGAAAAAGTGCAAAGCTGCAGGTCTGAAAATCAAATTTATTATAAGAGCGATTAAACCCACAAAGGTGGCTGTTCCAGCTTTTCTTACCCACCAAACCGCCAATATAATGGCCGAGAAACCCACGATATCGCAAAAGAAGGGCAAATGGAATATTTGGAAGAAGACCGGCGCCAATGTTACGTTAAGAACTCCCCAGAGCGCAGCAAAGATTGTTATTCCAGCTAAATCGCGGGTTTCGAAGTGGGTCATAAAACCACCTTAGTGTTACTTTTTCACAAAAAAGTGATACACCTATTTAAACTCTTCGGGCTTCAACGTCACCTCCTTTGTATTCCTAAAGAGAATCCTCGCCACTGTCTCGAAGGTTACTCCGCTAACGCAAACATTTTTTCTAAAGCCTTTTTGGCTTTCTTCGCCACATTCTCTGGAACGGTAACAAGAACATGCTCTTCTTTCAACGAGCGGTAAAGCCTTTCCAAAGTGGTTAGTTTCATAGCGTTGCATGTGGCACCTTCGTAAGCTGGGAAGAATTGCTTGTCCGGATTCTCCTTCTTGAGCTTATGGAGAATTCCAACTTCGGTGCCGATGATAAACTCTTCCGCAGAAGAGGCGTTGGCGTATCTGCAAATTTGTGATGTGCTTCCCACGAAATCTGAAGTGTCCCTCACTTCCTTAGTGCATTCTGGATGTGCCGCTACCACTGCGTTGGGGTGGGCTTTTTTCTGCACCAAGATGTCATCGTTCATAAACAATATATGCGTAGGGCAGAAGCCTTGAGTAGGAACTGAGATGACTTTTTTCCCGGTTTTCTCTTCCACATATTCTGCTAAGTTTCGGTCGGGACCGAAAAGAACGGTTTCTGCGTCTAGGGCTTCAACTACTTTAAGTGCGTTGGCAGATGTACAACATATATCGCCTTCAGCCTTTGCTTCAGCCAAAGTGTTAACATAAAGCACCACGGGTGTTCCGAGATATTTTCGTTTCCATAATCTAAGTTGTTCAGCGGTAAGCATTTGAGCCATGGAACATCTGGCACCCGCACAAGGGAGCAGTACCTTCTTTTCTGGATTCAGAATAGCAGCTGACTCGACCATAAAATCCACAGCTGCAAATACGATGATTTCTGCTTCTTGCTCCTCCTTCGCTCGTCGACTAAGTTCTATGCTGTCGCCTACATAGTCCGCAATGTCTTGGATTTCTGGAGGTTGATAGTTGTGAGCTAGAATTACCGCTTTCTTTTCTCTTTTTAGCTTCAGAATATCATCGATAAGCTTCATGTTATTTCACCTGAGAGGGCGAAGAAATAAACAGTTTGGATATATATTGTTAACGATTTTTATCTAATTTTCTTCTCTGGGCAAACTGTGTGCAAAGTTGATATGGCGGCGCTCTAGCGTCTCTTATTTTCTACCAAATAGTAAGTTATGAGGCTTTTAGCAATTAAATCGCCTTCACTGCTTTTAACATCCACATCACTCACAAAAATTTTAGAGCCTTTGTGCACATTTCGAGCTTCAGCAACAAGTTTACCCGATTTTACTGACTTTAAAAAGTTAATTTTCATCTCAACCGTAACCGGAATGCCTTGTAAATTATTTGAGCCGTAGATTGCCCAAGCTGCCGCCGAATCTGCCAAACTAGCTATCACGCCGCCATGAACAGTCTTCAAAAATTGAATGTGCCTGTCATCGATCTCTGTCGATAACCGAGCGTAATCCGCTTTTACCTCTTCGATCCTCATGTTCAAAAGCCGGTAGAATGGACTGCTCTCTCCCTGTGCTATCAGCTTCTCCAGTGAAGACTGCATAACCTGTCCCAATATAAGAGCTGGATTTAGCATAATTATTTATTTCTACATGAAAGAAAACACAAAATCCCTTAAAAGTTTGTATCGCAAAACCACGACAACGGCATAAAGTTTATTAAAGAGCGCTACATGTTCCTTCCGATTTCATGCCTAAAGAGGTGATCTTTTTTGAACATTCAAACGCTCAAACGGCGTGCATTTCATTTACGGCGACGTATCGATACTTTAAGGAATGGCCATCAGAAACGACAACTAATCGAAGATTATGTGAAAATCATCTGGCAAATACAAAGTTACTGAAACAACAAACCCTCATCAACGAATGTTACCGAAGTTTATAAACCATAGAAACAGCACATCATTCTTCGATCCTAAAAAGACAATTTAACAAAGCTTCAACATGGACCTCAGAATAACTTGATG
>JBKHJI010000028.1:0-14631 GCA_046538175.1 Bathyarchaeia archaeon
ACCTACAACTGAAGAAAATGTACTAGAACATATCGAGTTGGCAAAGAGAGGCAAGGAACGGATGCTTCTTGGCTTTGCATTACCCATCGCCGAAGAAATCAAAAAACGCTTGAAAAAAGAAACAAATGTTGATATTATTGAAGTTGCTGGCTCATTACGTAGGATGAAAGAAACCATAGGTGACGTGGACATACTTGTCACCACCAAGCACCCCAACAAGGTAGCAGATTATTTCACCTCTATGGATAATGTCTACAAAATTCTGGGCAAAGGCGAAACTCGGTGTTCTGTACTCATGAAAAGCGGTATGCAAGTTGACCTTCGCATAGTTGCCGAGAAAAGCTATGGATCTGCGCTTCTCTATTTTACCGGCTGTAAAGATCATAATATTAAACTGCGAAAGGTAGCTATCAACAAAGGATACAAATTGAACGAGTATGGTTTGTTCAAAAGAGAAGAGCAAATAAGAGGCAAAATAGAGGAAGAGATATTTAAAGAATTGGGCATGGATTTCATCCCGCCGGAACTGAGAGAAAATCGCGGAGAGATAGAAGCGGCGCAAACACACAACTTGCCCGAGCTCATAGGATACGACGACATTAAAGGCGACTTGCAGATGCATACAAAATGGAGTGACGGAGGGCAGACAATTGAAGAAATGGCTAAAACTGCCAAAGATTTAGGCTATAGCTATATATGCGTTAGCGATCACTATAGCAAAATGAAAATCGCCGGAGGCTTGAATGAAAAACAACTCCGAAAGCAACTGAAAGAGATAGATCAACTTAACAATCAATTGAAAGAGATAAAAGTCCTTAAAGGCGCAGAGGTGGACATAGCGGCGGATGGAAGTTTAGAGGCAAATGGAAAAGTTTTGAAAGAATTGGACCTCGTGGTCGCAAGCGTGCATAGTAAGTTCAACCAGCCAAAGAGGAAAATGACAAAGAGATTGATTTCAGCAATGGAAACCGCCTACGTGAACATTATTGGTCATCCCACATGTAGAAAGATAAACAAGAAAAAACCTGTTCAAATCGATATGGAAGAATTTTTTGAAACTGCAAAACGAACCGAAACATACTTGGAGATAAACTCTTTTCCAGAGCGACTAGACTTGGACGACATTAATGCCAAGGCTGCTTCAGAGGCAGGTTGTAAGCTGGTTATAAACACTGACGCTCATGATAGAGAGCATTTAAGGTATATGCGGCTGGGCGTTGGCGTGGCGAGACGCGGATGGATACAGAGAGAGGATGTCATAAACACGTTAAGCTTGAAGGGGTTAATGAGACTGTTGGAATCGAAATGAAACAGCGTCATTAATGTTAAGCTCTAAATAGGAAAACCTTTGTATTAGTGATAGGATGGGTGAATTTGATTAGGCAAGAAAAAGACGGAAAGTGGCTTGTAAAGTGTGATATTTGCTCATGGAAAACTTTAGAACAAACCCAGAAGAAAGCTGAAAACAAGCTAGCAAACCATCTAAATACAGTCCACAGAGAAGGAAGAAAATGGATACAGGAGCAACGCCCAGTTATTCCGCCCGGAGAAATGCCACCGAATATACCAACTCCGGTTAAGGAACGAGGTAGTGACAGCGGATAAAATCTATTTGTTGCTAACCTTTTCTATGTTAATCTCAAAAGCTGGCGAATAATTATAAGCGCCTGTTAAAGTATAAGATGCTGTGACGTAAATTGTCCGGAGAAAGTGTCGGAACTCTTGAAGTGAAAGTTGTCGAAACCGATAAGGTTGAATTTGAGAAACCACTTGTCATTTTGGGTTTTGCGGGTGCAGGACTGGTGGGAGGAATAGCCGTCAGTCATATTATCGATCAATTGGGAATGAAAAAGATTGCTCACGTGCAGTCCAGATATTTACCACCCGCTGTAGTCTTTATGGAGGGAAAACTTAAACATCCATTCAGGATTTACTCCGACGACGCAGGAAAACTATGTGCAGTTGTATGTGAAATCCCGTTCCGTTCCGACGGAGTTTATCCCATTGCCTCCACACTTGTAGATTGGATAGAGGAACAAGGAGCAGAAGAACTGATTATCCTGGAAGGCGTCGGCGTTCGAATCTTTCCCAAAGAGCGCAAAGCATTTTGTGCGGCAGAACCTGAAAAAGTCAAGCAATGTGAAAAGAAAGGTGTGAAAATGATTACAGCAGGAATTATTCAAGGAATTGCAGGCAGTATCCTAAACGAATGTTTAACCCGAGAAATTACAGGAATGGCGTTCTTGACGCACGCTGTCGCTTTTATGCCTGATCCTGAAGGGGCTACGGTACTCATTAATGCTTTAAACGATTTCTATGATTTAAATGTCGATACAAAACAGCTATTGGATAAAGCCGAAGAAATCAAGCAGAGATTAAAAGAAGTAGCTCAGAGACATCAAAAAATGAGAAAAGCCGAAGAAAAAAGAGGAGTGCCAGAAAGATTCTATGTATAGAGCATTCTATTGAAATTCTTATAGATTTCGTAACCAAGCGATCTTTGCGCTTAAATCTATTGCAGAACATAGGATTTAGATAACCACATACAAAGGCCTAAGTTTTGCGTGGTGTTAGTGGTTCATAAATAGGACGACTAGACCAAGAATAATGAAGAAAAAAGCTAGAATTAGAATAGAATATGCAGAGGGGCGTTTTGCTTCAGCTTTTTGGTAGTATCTTCTAGGTGAAACTCCTTTCATCTTTAGCATCAAGGTGCCTCCCAATTCTAGCCCCAAAAGATTAACAAATGTCAGGGTAATAGCCCCTAAGAAAAGGTTGACATTCAAAAGAGCTAGCCCGACACCCGCAACTGTGACAGGGGGCAAAAGCGCTACTGCAACCGCTACTCCAACGAGTATCTCGGGTATCGCAACGAACAAAGCCAATCCTCCGGCAAATCCAAGGGTTAAGGCAATGGCGATGTCGATTGGTGATATAATGCCACGTGCAGCGATTTGGGTGGTGATGGGCAAGGGAACAACAAATGACGCTATGAATGTAATAAAGGCGGACAAGGCTATTATGGACATCAGGAGTACGAGAATGTAGAATTGGCTTCTGGCCACTCTTTTGATTCTTCCCAAACTTGCGTTGACTGCAAAAGCATTAATAGGACCAAGAAGTGGTGACACCAACATTGCACCTATCACTATAGCAACATTGTCAAGAAAAAGGCCTGCGAGAGCTATGAGTGTTGCAAAGGAAGCCATGATGAGCATATTTCCGCTTAGGTGTATGTATTGCTCAGTTCTTTCAACAAGTCTTTCCAAAGGATTAGAAGGAGGATTTTCCTTTGCTGCCTTTTCTTTTAGCCTGTCAAGATATGTGGAGACAACTCCTTCGACATCAATAACGCTTATCATGTTTTCTCTGAGGCGCAAATCTATTTTTTCTGAAAGTGCATCTATTGTTTTATCAATTAGTTGGTTTGGTATTAGGGCGGAATAGAGTCCGCATTTTTTGCCTCCAATTCTGATTACCGAGTAGATGTATGAGAGTTCCATTTGTTTGAATACTTCTTCGACTTCGTTTGATTGGCCTTTTGTTACTGAAACCTCAAGTTTCTTCAAAGACTTTCAAAAAAATTACTACATTGTTGGATAAGAAGGTTATGCTGTGCCATAAATCAGAATTCACGTTTAAAGGTAAAAGAATGCATAAAACTTGATGTTCAATGTGCGGATCTTGTTTTGGAAAGATTTTAAATTCTCGAAGCATTAACAATTTGTGAGAAGTGATTACATGACAGAGACTGTTGGAGAAAAGACAAATGAACACTCTTCTGAAAAACTACCTATCTCAGAATTTTATACGGTAGTTGATTACGTAACTATCTTCAAAAACGAAAAATGGTGGGAAGCAGTTGTGGCTTTCGAAGCCTACGGAAAACGTTCTATCGGAATGTACATGTGGCAATTTAACGATGGAAAATGGAAAAGGAAACACAAGTTTCAGATCAGAAGCGTAGAAGAATGGGATAAAGTGAAGAGTTCAGTGGAGCAGCTTTTGCCGAAACTTAAAAGAGCAACGTAACAGGATTCGGTGTTTGCTTTATAAGCACGTTGATTTCAATTTAACATCTTGCACTATACGTACATGTTATGGGAAAACCCTTCATTTTAGGGTTTTCTGTCAAATATAGCAACTATTCTGGCTCTTTTTATCAAGGTTTGCCTATTCAAAGGTTATTTTGACTTTTAACGTTAATTGAAGCACGGTGTAAACACTTGATCTCATGGAAGTACTCATTGGAAAAAATAAACGGCGAATTGGAGCTTGCTAAGAAGAAGAAAGAAGCTTTAGACAAATTGTTCAATGAAGGAAGAGTTTCGCAGCTCACCTACGATTCGTTCATAAGAGAAGTTGATCAAGCCATCGCAGATATTGAGACAAAACAGAATACTCTAGTCGAAAAGATGAAAACCAAAATTAACGAATTAGAACAACAAATGAAGACGCTGGAGTTTCTGCTAGTGAATTCTGAAATCAGACACGTATCTGGAGAACTCGAAGAAGACGCATACAACCGAGAGTGCAACGTACTTTCACTAGGGCTAGAAACAACGAGACAGGAGCTAAACGGAATTAAAGAAGCAATGGCCAACCTTAGCGGGCAAAACACAGAAATGCCATCGCCTCCGTCGCTGCAATTGGAAGAACCAACAGAAGAATCAAACCAAATGGAACCCGAAACTGAAAAGAGACTGGAAATAGTTATGGACACAGAGACAACGACGTCAATAGAAACAACTATGGAAGATCAACCCAATATTGAAGAAGAAAGCGAAAAGTCAATTGAGGATGTTTCAGAGCACTTAGAGGATGCAGAGCCTCCAGTGGAAGAAGTGGAGGAGTCCTTTCGTCACGAAGAATCGCCATCAATCGAAGAAGAAGAGAATATGCAGGAAGCCTCGGTCGGAGAGGAAGCGCCGCAAACGCAAGAAGAGGAGCAAGAATAAGCCTTAAACGCTCCACTCTTTCTTTTTCTTTCAAGCAAGCTTTTTTTAACGTTCTTTTTTTATAGTTGTTCGTTTTGATATTGCAGACGAAGTGGTTTGTTGCAGGTAGGAATAGCATTTCATGAGAAATACAAGTTGTACGATTTCGGTTCTGGTCATCCCTTCAGAGGTGACCGTTTTGGGAATGCTATGAAGATTTTTGAAGAACAGGGATTGCTAAAGTCGGCTAACGTTAGCATTCTAAAGCCTGAAATTGCCAAACTGAAAGATTTATTGCGGGTTCACGACAAAAGTTATGTTGATTTGATTTTTGATTTTGCTGAGAAAGGTAGAGCATATGATTTCGACACTCCTTTGTCGACTAGTATTTTGGAGGGAGCGTTGTATATCATGGGAGGAGCGTTGAGAATTGGTGAAGCACTTTATGACGGAGAAATAGAGCGAGGAGTAGCAATGGGTGGCGGTCTTCATCACGCTGGAGAAGATTTTGGCGGTGGATTCTGTATTTTTAATGACGTAGCTATCCTGACAAGATATCTTCAGCGAGAGAAGAATTTCAAGAGAGTTATGATTTTGGACTATGATGTACATGCTGGAAATGGCACTAGTGATATTTTCTATTCTGATCCTTCAGTTTTGTTCATTTCGGTGCATCAGGATCCGAAGACTCTTTTCCCGGGCACTGGCTTCGTGGATCAAATTGGCAGAGGCGAAGGAGAAGGATTCAACGTCAATGTGCCTTTGCCGCCTGGAACTACTGACGCGACATATTTTTTCGCCTTGAGAGAGATTTTTTTGCCTCTAGCTAAAGATTTTAGGCCAGATATTATTCTAGCTAACGGGGGAAGCGATCCCCACTTTGCAGATATTTTAGGAAGCTTGAGTTTGACTGTTAAGGGATTTTTCAATTTATCAAGACTCATTGTAAGTGTGGCTGAACAACATTCTGAAGGAAAAGTTGTTCTGCTGATAGGCAGCGGCTACAACCCTGCAGTGTTGCCTGCTTGTTGGTATGCGCTGGCAGCCGGAGTTGCGGGGTTGGAAGAGATTAAGGTTGTGGATCCTTCTATGCCGCCTGCTGAACCTCCTTGGTGCCGCGAACGTGTAGAAGTCACAGTGAAAGAGTTGAAGCAGATTCTTAAGAAGCATTGGACATGTTTTAAGTAAATATGCATCATGTTTTAGGTAGTCAAATATATGAAAAATATTGAAATTGTTCGCAAAAAGTTCCCGGTAACTGAAAGCAAGGTGTTTTTGAACCATTCGGCATATTCACCTCTTCCGCAACCTGTAGTAGACATTATGAAAAAGTATAACGAGGATCTTTGTCGTTTCGAAATTGACGAAACAAAGTATAGTCTCGGGCAGGAATTCTTCGCAAAACTTATAGACTCCGAGAAAAACGAAATTGCACTAGTCCAGAATACTTCCACAGGACTGAATATTGTAGCAAACATGCTTGAGTATCCTAGAAAGTCGAATATAGTAACAACAGATTTAGAGTACCCTTCTGTGGTGTATCCTTGGCTCAAGAAAAGCCTCGGAGTCGAAGTGCGCTATGTCAAGAATGTAGATGGAAAAATTCTCGTTGAAGATGTGGAAAAAGCTGTGGACGACAAAACCGTTGCTGTTGCAATTAGCCATGTAGGGTATGTCAACGGTTTCAAACACGATTTAAAGATGTTAGCTGAGATCGCCCATAGTCATGGCGCCTTCCTGGTAGTAGATGCAATTCAATCATTAGGAGCTATCCCTGTCGACGTGCAGCGAGATGACGTAGATTTTCTAACAGCAAGCTGTTACAAGTGGCTATTGGGGCCTGCAGGCGCAGGATACTTGTATGTTCGCCCAGAGCTTATCCAAAAGCTTGAACCGCCATTTCTCGGTTGGGCAAGCGTGAAACCTGAGGTTTTTGAAACTGTGGAGTTTTGGGACATTTGGCGGCTACAGCTTTCAGAGACAGCCAGCCGCTTTGAAGTGGGATCTCCAAGCTTCATAAGTTTTGTAGGAGCAGCCGCAGCAATCCAACTTCTTTTGGATGTAGGCATCGAAGATATCCAAAGCCGCATTTTGAGACTCACCGATTTGCTAATGGAATCTGTTGAGAATTTAGGGTTTCAGCTTACTACACCAGAAAACAAAGATAATCGTTCAGGCATAATTCATTTTCTTGTTGATAAAGCTCAGAAAATGGAAGAACGGCTTCAAAGCAGAGGAATCGTGATATCGGCGCGTTCGAAAGGTTTGCGTGTGGCCCCTCACTTTTACAACACCGAGGAAGAGATTGAATGTCTAGTCAGAGAACTCAAAGCTAGTTGAGTCCTAAATTGGGTTGGCTTGGACTCTCATATGTGCGAAAGTACAGTGTAACAGGGTTTTGAAACTAGTACAGCTACCAAGGCAAGCCTTAACGTGTAGCGAAATGCTAACCTAGGGACTGTAAGCAGACGCGTGCTGCCCGCTACCTTGTCCCGAAATTGGTGTAAAGTGGTCATAAGTCTTATTTTCGGATTTGGGGGCCGTTTTGAGGCGTACAGTCCCTCCTTGTTTCTTTGCAGTAGCCGCCCTTCTCAAACCTGCAAACGTGCCTTAAGCGACTAAACGGCAGGGCCACGAGTTCAACGTTTGGATGTTGGAGGGCAACAGTTACCTGTTTCGTGGTCCTAAAAGGCACATGATAGACAAATTTTGGTCTTCCGAAACTGTTTGCGGTTGCTTTCTCCCTGACAATGAGAACCTCTTAGGGAGAAACTTAGGCAGGAAAACGGTAGAATGTAGAGTCAATTTCAGCTGTCTTGAAAGCCCGAGAATAAGCCTGAAGCTTGCTTTCTTCGGCTGTTCGATAAAAGGGACCTACCCAATCTTTGTAAGGCCATCCTGAAGTGCCGAGAAATACTTTTCCCGTTGGCGTCCAAGCCTAGAGTTTTTTTCCTGTCAGCCGCTCGTAAGCCTCGATATATTTTTTCGATGTTTCTTGAACTACGTGTTCAGGTAGTTCCGGCGCTGGAGGCTGCTTATTCCAGCCTATAGAAATCAGATAGTCTCGTACATATTGCTTATCAAAGCTTAGTTGATCTTCTCCAACCTCATATTTGTCTCTAGGCCAAAAGCGAGATGAGTCAGGGGTAAACAACTCGTCGATGAGTACAAGTTCTTCGTCTAGCATGCCGAATTCCATCTTCGTGTCTGCCACTATAATGCCAGTGGCCTCCGCTTTCTTCGAAGCGCGTTCATAAATTTTGAGGCATATCTCGTCGATTGTCTTTGCCAAATCTTTCCCAATTCTTTTCACCACATCTTCACGAGTTAACTCCAAATCATGACCAGTTTCCTCTTTCGTAGTGGGCGTCAGAAGGGGTTGAGGTAGCCTCTCTGCCTTTCGTAGCCCTTGGGGTAAGCGAATTCCGGAGATAGATTTTCCTTTGCGGTAGTTTTCCCACGCTGACCCGTAAAGGTATCCCCGCACAACAAATTCGACTTTTATGAGCTTCGCCTTCTTCACCAAGACGGTACGAGGATCAACCACTTCGACGATGTGATTGGGTATAATGGTTTTGGTTTCGTTGAACCAGTAAGCGGAGAGTCGGTTCAGAGCTTCGCCTTTTTGTGGGATACCATTGGGGAGAACCACGTCGAAGGCCGATATGCGATCTGTGGATACAACAAGCAGTTTTTCACCCAAGTCGTAGATGTCTCGGACCTTTCCTTTCTTGAAAAGTGGGAGAGGAAGATGTGTTGTAAGAACAATTTCGTAGCTCATGGTTTTTCCCACCGTGTTTTAGGCTTTGACGCCTTCTTTAAGTCTTCGCATATAAGCCTCGACTTTTTTCTGCAGATTTTCGTCGAATAGAGCTAGCATCTTAGCGGCTGATAGCGCAGCGTTTTCAGGCCGCGGAACATACGCCACCGCTACACCTTGAGGCGTCACTGCCGAAGAAAAGAATTTGGCGTATCCATACTTTTCAGAATCGGGTGGACAGGCAATAACGGGATGCTTAGTACAACCTGCTACAACACCTGATAGTGCGTCAGAAAGGCCGGCGACGGTAACAAAAATCGTGGGTTCGCGAAGATTCTCTCGTTTTTCGATTTCTTCCAATAGTTTCCGAGGTGTTTTATGTGCAGAAGCAACCACGTACTCGCATCTCACGCCGAAACCTTCTTCTTGTAAGAATTTGTCGATGGCTGAGGCAAACTCGTAATCTCTCTTTGAACCCATAAGGACAACGATTTTTCCTTGTAGCATGGTTCGTATATTGTGCAAAAGTCGATTTAAAGCTTAATTATGATTATGCCTTCTATTGTCGATTAAGGTGTTAACGCTTTGAATGCAGATCAAAAGTTTGAAGAACTCAAAAAAGAGATGTTCGACAAATTCTTTGAGAAGAATCCGCATTTTGCCAGCTATTTGGGCCTTCACGATCCCTATGACTATTTGCTTCCAAAAGGAGACACCGCCCACATTCTTGAAAACCTGAAGATGCTAGGAAATTATGTGAAGCGCGTAAAAGAAACCATAGATTACAGTGATTTGAATGACGATAATAAGACAGATTGGCAAGTATTAGAGAAAGCCTTAGAGATGAGCAAGTTCGAAATTTACGAGCAACGAATGCACGAACTAAATCCCAATGCTTTCGACGAAATCGGAGGCGTCTTCTTCGCAATGATAACCAGAGATTATGCGCCTTTGGACAAACGAATCGACGCCATAATCGCTAGACTTGAAAAAGTCCCACAATACTTGAAAGAGTTTCGGTCAAGATTTGAAAACTCGAAACCTATAAAGTTGTGGACTGAAATAGCCATCGAATCAGCCCAGCAAATGCCCGGACTATTCCAGTTTATCGCTGGGTCAACTGAGGACAAGATTCCAGAAGAACTTCATGCAAGACTGGTAAAGGCAATATCTAACTTGATGCAGCCCTTTCAAGAACATATGCAGTGGCTTCAAAATTTGAAGCCAAAGACAAGTGAGAATTGGGCTCTAGGTAAAGAAAAATTTGAGAAACTGATCCAACTTCGCGGTCTCGGAATGACTTCAGAAGAAATCTACCAACTTGGCTTGAAATATCTGAAAGAGTTGAAAGAGGAAAGAGCGCGCATAGCAACGCAAATTGTCCCCGGCAAAAGCGTCGAAGAAGTTATGAAGATGATTGAAAAAAATGCACCTAAAACTTTTGAAGAGGCCCTTGAAGCAACACGAAAGACGATGGGAGAAGCAAAGCAGTATATAATTAAGAACAACATCGCTACCGTGTATCCAGAAGACAAGTTATCCGTAGAAGAAACCCCGGCTTTTATAGCGCCACTTATACCCTTTGCGGCTATGATGATGCCTTCAAGATATGATAAACCGATGATAGGGGTTTACATAGTTACCCGCCCAAAAGACCTTTCGAACCTCGGCAAACATCTAAACTATACAAGCCTTCGAAACACAGCTGTTCATGAAGCTTTTCCTGGGCATTTCCTCCAAGGGACAATGTCAAATAGAAGCTCATTAATACACATGCTTGCCCAAGGGACAGAAACAGTTGAAGGTTGGGCGCATTACTGTGAGCAAATGATGAGTGAACGTGGATTCGTAACTAGCTTAGAGTCTAAGTTGATACAGGTTAATGACGCAATCTGGCGTGCTGTAAGGATCATCGTGGACGTTAAATTGTCCCGCGGGGAAATGAGCTTCGAAGAAGCGGTAGACATGTTAGTCAAAGAGGCTGGAATGTCAAGAGAAGGCGCCGTCGCTGAGGTTCGTCGCTACACTCAAACACCGAGTTACGCGCTCTCATATTTGCTAGGCAAACATTTGATACTTCAGCTGCGAGAAGAAGTGAAGCAGAAAATGGGAGCAAAATATGACGATAAATTTTTCCACGACACTGTCACTGCCAATGGATATCTTCCGATTTCGCTACTGAGAAAGGTATTTGACCAAAAAATAGTGGGATTCAAGGCTTAATCAAAGGCTTTTGAGGAGGCTTCATGCGAAATTAGCCGCTGATCCTCCGCGATTTTTTCTATGATGTCATCTACTAATTCTGAACCTTTTGCAAATCTGCCGACAGCGTGGTGGTTTCCATTTGTTTTGGAAGCAATCATTTTAGTCACAAGCATCCCGTATGTTTCGCGGCCATAGAGATGCGGATTGGTGTTAACGACGATGGTGTTGATTCCTTCTTTTCTTACTAGTTTTGCCACATACATGACGTCTTGGGTGGCTACGTCTTCGTATTCCCGCACTATAGCACGTATTTCATCTACAGTCCGAATTTCACCGGTTTCCAAGCTTCTTCCAAGCGGAATGTTGGCATTTCCATCAGTAATGATAACCATGACGGGTATGGTTGATCGATCTCTCCGCTTAGCTTCTTTAAGAACTTCCAAAGATTTTAACATCCCAGCCGCCAAAGGCGTCAAGCCGCTGACTCGTAGATTTACAAGTTTATTGGCGACCACTCTCAAATTAGTTATGGGATGTTGGACCACCACTGCACCCATGTCTTTGAGAGCAACAACCCCTGCTTTATCTCGGTAGTGATAGGCATCTCTATGAAGCTTCAACAAAGCTTCTTTAACCTCTTCGAGGCTGAGTAACATAGAGCCACTTACGTCGATTAGAAAAACAATAGTCATTGGAGCCTTGTAGAGCCGTAGCTTTTCGCGTACATCTTCTAAATGTATCTCCAGTGCTGTTTTAATGGGTTTTTCTCGATATTTCTGTTTTCTCGCAGCAGCTCTTATCGTTGCAGGTAAGTGTATATCTTTTGGTTTTCCACGGGAAAATTTCCATCCTCTTGGTCGCCCTCGATGCAGAGTGGTTATTGTCTCTGCCCTTTTGCCGACGAAACTACTTTGGACTTTGGCAGCTTGTTTAGCTTTGAAAAAAAGCTCGAAGTGTTTGACGGTTGTAGCTTTGATTCTCGTTAGAAAAGGAACACCTTCGGTTAACTTCGGCGACTTTAAGGCAAGGCTTACGGTAGGTATTGCCTTCACAGGCTTTTTTGGCTCGGGTTCTTCACGCGTTTCTCCTTTCAGTGTATTCGAGCCTTTTGTAACACCATTTGTAACTGGAGCATCTTTTGGACTTTTTTTCAATTTTTTCCCAAATCCAAAAACTGGGGAAATTCTGCTTAAGAACGCAAATAAATGTGCACGAACACGGCTTATTAGTTTCTCTGTTGCGGCCTCTTCTTTCTCGCTCGCTTCTTTTTTAGCCCAAATCATTGTCCGTCCCTTTGGTTTCTTTTGATGTGCTGCTTTTCCAGCGTCTGATGGTTTAATTTCCTCGACAAATTTTGCTTCTTTAATCCTTGCTGTGAATATCTTTCGGATTTCTTCAGGAGTAGCTGGCTCTAGAAAGCCGCCTTCTCTTGTTCGATGGCTTAAAGCCAGTTCACAAGCTACGAGGATATCTTCTTGTGAAACGTTTAATTTTCCCTCGTAAGCTGCCAAGGTCCGCGCGGTTTTACTGATTACTATATCGGGGCGCATGCCGTCCACCTTCAAGTCTAAGCATGCACGGCATATGGCTTTCAAGAGTTCTTCATTCATCACGATTTTGGAAAGTACTTCTCTCGCTTTTGCAATTTTGCCTTTCAGCTCTTCCTGAGCCGGTTGGTGCTTCTCGAGAAAGGCTTTTGGGTTTGTTTCGAATTCTAGGTTCCGTTTTACAACTTCCATTCTCCCTTCAATCGATATTATTCTTTCAACGGTGACTGACAGAGGGAAACGGTCTAAAAGTTGTGGGCGGAGTTCTCCTTCTTCAGGGTTCATTGTGCCTATGAAAATGAAACGTGAGGGATGGCTTACGGAGACTCCTTCTCTTTCAACCACGTTCCAGCCAGTGGCCGCAGCGTCGAGTAAGTCGTCGGCGATGTGGTCGGGTAACAAGTTAATTTCGTCAACGTAGAGAATGTTTTGGTTTGCTTCGGCCAAAATGCCAGGTTCGAGGGCTTCTACGCCGTGTTTTATGACTTTTTCGATGTCTAAGCTTCCTAACACTCGGTCTTCAGTGGCGCCGAGCGGAAGATCAACCACTTTCATTTCTCTCTCTGCTACGTTGAATTTCGAGCTTTTTTGGTAGGTGGCGCTACATTTCTCGCACATGTTAGCAGGATTGTAGGGGTTACAGTTGAAGGGGCAGTCTTTCACTACGCGGATCTTTGGCAGAACGTCTCTTAAGGCTCTAACAACTGTGGTTTTGCCTGAGCCTTTGGGTCCACGAATCAGCAGTCCGCCGATGCTGGGGTTGATGGCATTGACTATTATGGCAAGTTTAAGCTTATCCATTTCGACGATAGCAGTGAACGGAAACAAAATTCTTCGCTGCAAAGCTACTCTCCAGGTAATCTAAGAATTGTCGAACGATATAAGTTGTGACTCGAACAATAAGCCTCTAACCATCATCCAATTTGGGAGCAGAGATTATGCTTATATCGTTTTGTCTAGAAATAGGAAAGGCAGGGACGTAAAAATGGAAGATTTAGAGTTTCTGGTCAATAGTGGGTTGTCCAAAGGCGCTGACTTTGTAGAGATAAGATACCAAAAACGGTCAAGAACTATGGTGAACGTCAAGAAAGGCGAATTGGAGAATGCTGCTTCTGGCGTTCTGGAAGGCTATGGGATAAGAGCCTTGAAGGATGGAAGTTGGGGTTTTGCAGTAACAAGCTCGCTTGATCGAAGAACAATCCTTGAGAAGGTTGAAGAAGCCGTTAGGTTGGCTAGGAGTTCTGCACCTGTAAAAACCACTAAGACCAAACTTGCTAAAACTAAAGCCTCAAAGATAGAAGCCATAGCAAATGTAGAAGACGACCCGAGAAACCACTCTTCAGAAGAAAAAATCAAACTCGCCCTCGAACTCGACAAATTCACACGAGAATACTCAAACGAGATAGCCTCAACATGGATAAGGTACGACGAGAACTTGATAGAGAAACACTATGTCAACTCAGAGGGCTCCGATTGCTACCTTTTTGACGTTAAACCGGATCTTCTGATGATGATCATCGCCAAGAGAGGAGAGGTCATGACCGAGGTTTTCGAAGGAGTATGCCGCACCGGAGGATGGGAGATTTTCAAGAAAAAAGACCCCCAAACCATGGCTAAGAAAGCTTGCGAAAGAGCCGTTAAACTGCTGTCGGCAAAAATGGCGCCTTCAGGCACCCACATAGCCATTTTGGATCCCGAACTAGTAGGCTTGTTAAGCCACGAAGCAATAGGTCACACGGTCGAAGCTGATTTGGTCATATCTGGCACCGCTGCAACCGGAAAAATCGGGGAAAAAGTAGCAAGTGACTTGGTGACACTGGTCGATGATGGCACGATTCCATGGTGTGCAGGTTGGGTACCCTTCGATGATGAAGGTGTAGAAGGTGAAAAGACAGTGATTATTGACGAGGGAATTCTGAGAAACTACCTTCATAGCCGCGAAACCGCTGCAAAATTTGACGTAGAACCCACTGGCAACAGCAGAGCATGGAACTACCGCGATGTACCTCTGATTAGGATGAGGGCAACGTACATTGAAGCGGGAGATTGGAACCGAGAAGAAATAATTGCGGACACGAAAGAGGGGTTTCTTTTGTTTGGGTCTGGCAGTGGACAGGCCGACAGCAACGCCGAGTTCATGTTTGGGGTCCAAGAAGCTTACAAAATCCGCAACGGCGAGATA
>JBKHJI010000029.1:0-14533 GCA_046538175.1 Bathyarchaeia archaeon
AAATGGATAACGAAAAATTTTTCATGTATTTTTTGTTAAGCAGCTTGATAATTACAGATGGCTCAGTTCAATTTTCACATCGCCCTCTAAGTCTATTAGTACGCATTGTCCATGTCTTGCTGGTCCCGGATTAACTATCACGCTACTGCCTATCCTGTCCATTCCCCGAGCTTCATGGATGTGCCCACATAGCACTAGTTGGGGCTTCACTTTTTCGACGAATCTCCTTACGCTGAGGCTTCCAACGTGCTCTCCACTTGAACTTATATCCACCTTGGTGTTTTTAGGCGGATCGTGGGAAACCAAGACTAGTTTGCCACTATGGTAATCTTTGTGAGCACGCTCGAGGGTGTTAGCAATCTCCATTTCTGAAAGCTCAAAAGGAGTGTGAAAAGGGCTAGGCGAAGAACCTCCCACACCTAAAAATTCTGTCTCGCCTATTTTTAAACATCTGCCATGGATAAGCTCCAATCCCTCCACATTGTTTTCAACCAAGTTGGGCGGATCGCAATTTCCAGGCACAAACAATACAGGGCATGATACGTCTCTAAGAATGGAAAGCAAGCTCACAGCCCGCTCAATGGAACCAAAATGCGTAACGTCGCCGCATACCGCAACCACGTCCACGTTGTTTTTGCTCGCTTTTGACACGGTTCTGTGGAAAGACTCTACGTTATCATGAAAATCGGCAGTTCCTAAGATTCGCAAGCGCAACACAACCTCTAGCCAAATGTAATGATCAAACTACAATTAGGAAGCTTAAAATTAACTGTTATTGTCTTTTCTTAGCATTAACTACATGAACACGGAGTTTGTAAGCGAAATCTCCACTTGCTGAGGTGCAAAATGCAATTGATGATTGTGTGACTGCAGAGTTCACAGATGGGAGATTGGAGATTGGCGAAAAACGTAAATGTGTGTTGTATATATTTTTAATTATGCGAAAGAAGATTGTTACGAAATTATTAATAGAGTTGTTGAAAGACTCGAAGCAGAGTGATAGGATACTGGCTAAGAAGTTGGGAGTTTCGCAACCGACCATTACTAGAACTCGCGCCAAACTTGAACGTGAAGGATACATTAAGCATTATACGTTCATTCCAGATTTGAGAAAATTGGATCTGAACATATTGGCCTTTACTTTTGTTAAGATGGACCCAACGGTTTTAACTGAAGAGCTTATTGACGAGGTGAGAAAGTATGCAGCCGGGGTTCCAAATGGGCTTTTTGCTTCGACTGGAGAGGGAATGGGAATGACTGGGGTTATAGTTGGCGTACACAAAGATTACAGAGATTACGTCAAGAAGTTGGCAATGTTCAGGAGTAATTGGGGGAAATATCTGTTGGATATTAAAAGCTTCATCATGCCTACCGAAGAAGGCGTGATTAAAGATTTTTCATTCAAGTATCTGGAAGGCATACTGGAATAAAACGAAAACTCGGTGTACACGCATTCAACGTTTCGCTCTGTTAACGAGATTTGAGGTTGCATAACAAGAATTGAGCGACAGAAAAATGGCGGTTTAAGCGAAGCGATATTCAGATTTGTTGTAAACTTTTTAACCTGAAATCTCATAATCCACACGAGAACAATGGTTAAAGAATTAACTTACTCCGAAGCCGGCGTCGATAGAAAGCTGAGAGCCCAATCTAAAACGGCGCTAAGGATGTTGAAGCAGACATACAGATTTAGTTCTTACGGCAAAGTTGTCCAGCTACCTTACGGGAATATTTTTTCAATAGGCAACGATAGATATTTGGATCTTACTATAGAAGGCATCGGGACAAAAGTTCTTCTAGCTCAGTTGGCTGACAAGTATGATACTATAGGCGTTGACGCTGTAGCTATGGCGGTAAATGATGTAATAAGATCAGGCGCGAGGCCTCTTGCCTTGGCGGATAACATTCACGCTCAGCTGTCCGATCCGCATCTCGTGCAAGAATGGATGAAAGGACTAACAAAAGGTGCCATTGAGAGCCGATGTATCATAGCAGGTGGCGAAATAGGTGATGTGGCAGAGATCATTAAAGGGTATCGAGAGGGAAAGGGCTTTGACATGGTGGTTGCTTGTATCGGCGAGGTACATAGAAGCGACGTTATATTTGGCAATGACATCGAGCCTAGAGAAGATGTTGTGATAGGTTTAAGAAGTTCAGGTATCCACAGCAACGGCGTGACTTTGGCGAGAAAAGTGTTGTTCAAACAGTGGGGAGGCAAATTCGATCCCTACGATGTCCTCGAAGGCTTGGATAAAGAACTCGTTTACGAAGTTCTAGAGCCTACAAAAATATATGCAAAGCCATTGGCCGATGTCGCTAGACGTTTTAGAATCAAAGGCGCCGTTCATATTACTGGAGACGCTTATCTAAAATTTGGTAATCTTATGAAATTCTCTAGAGGAACAGGATTTGAACTTACCAACTTTAAACCCCAACCCATCTTCACATTGATTCAGAGCACTGCTCGAAAAATGGGGAGCACTATCACTGACGGGGAAATGTTGAAAACATTTAACATGGGATGGGGCTTCGTATTGATCGTGAAGAGAAGAAACTTAGACGGCGTTGTGGGTCTTCTTGAGAAAAACGGGGTTGAAGCTGAGGTTATTGGAAAAGCTACTTCCACTGGAAAAATTGTGGCAGTTTATAATGGGAAGAAGCTGGTGCTTCAATAAGCTTTTATATTTTTGTTTAAATTTCACTTACACAAGATTTTTATTTTTTAACTTTTTAACTATAATCTATGCTGTTCAAAGCCAAAGTAGAAGTAAGCCTCAAGCCGGGACATTCAGACCCCGAAGGAGAAACGACTGCACGCTCCCTGAAAGAACTTAACTACCCAGTAAAAAACGTGGAGGTAAGCAAAATGTACACCATTTTTTTGGAAGCAGGTTCTAAGACAGAAGCTGAAGCAAAAGTGGACGAAATGTGCAAAAAATTGTTAGCCAACCCTACCAAAGATAATTACACCTTTCAGGTTGAAGAATCCTCATGACCTTGTTCATTCGCCACGATACGCCTTTTGAAGTTTATGAAATCAACATTTTAGATGCAAACAACGGGCAACTGTCGAAAATTAGCCACAAACTCGGCGTAGGTTTAAACTCAAAAGAAATGGAAGCTGTGAAAAACTATTTTTCTGAAAGAGGTAGAAACCCCACAGACGTAGAGCTTCAAACAATTGGCCAAACATGGTCTGAACACTGTTTTCACAAAACTTTCAAAGGAGACATAATTACCCGAGAGGGCAAAATCGAAAGCTTGTTCAAAACCTACATAGCCAAAACCACAGACGACTTATGTCAAGCTTGGTGTGTTTCTGTCTTTGAGGATAACGCCGGCGTCGTAGATTTTGAAGGCGACTTTGCTGTCGCCGCAAAAGTGGAAACTCACAACCATCCGTCAGCCATAGAACCCTTTGGAGGCGCAGCGACGGGCGTAGGCGGGGTCATTCGAGACGTGTTAGGTGTTTGGGCCGACCCAATTGCTTGTACTGACGTGTTAGGTTTCGGTCCTTTAAACTATGAACAGCATAAAATTCCTATGGGCGTCAAACATCCAAAATATATCTTTAGAGGTGTAGTGGCAGGCATAGGCTGCTATGGCAACAACATGGGAATCCCTACCGTGAACGGAGCCATAGTCTTCGATGAAAGCTATGTAGGCAACGTGGTGGTTTACTGTGGTTGTGTAGGACTGTTGCCTAAAAGCAAGTTTGTCAGAAACGCCAAGCCGAGAGACATAATTCTGCTTGCAGGTGGAAAAACGGGAAGAGACGGAATCCATGGTGTAACCTTTGCCTCTGCAGAGCTCACAGAAGAGTCAGAGGAAGTTTCTCGCCCGGCAGTTCAAATAGCCAATCCGATTGAAGAGGAGAAACTGAAACGAGCCATAATTGAGGTTCGAGACAAAAAACTCGGCGCAGCCATAACCGACCTGGGAGGCGGCGGCCTGTCAAGTGCAATAGGCGAATTGGCACGCAGATATGCTTGTGGCGCCCACGTAGAGTTGGAAAAAGTTCCGTTAAAATATGGCGGGCTGGCGCCTTGGGAGATCTATATTTCTGAATCCCAAGAGAGAATGTTACTTATTGTTCCTGAAAAGAATCTCCAGCAGGTAGCAAAAATATTTGAAAAAGAAGATGTGGAAGCTACCTCCATTGGAGAGTTTACCGACGATCAGGTTTTAAGGATTTATTATGATGGCTATCAAGTTGGCGACTTAGATGTTAGCTTTTTGTTTGCTCCTCCGAAAACAGAAAGAGTCGCCGAATGGAAGCCGAAAACTTGGAGAGACCCAGTTCTGAGAGAACCGCATGATTTGACCATCTATGTTTTGAAACTGTTAAGCTCTTCAACCGTTGCCAGCCGAGAAAGAGTGATACGTACTTATGATCATGAAGTGAAAGGAAATACTGTTCTTAAACCGTTGCATGGAGATTTTGCGGGTCCAAACGACGCTGCAGTGATAAAACCATTAGACGGCAGCTGGAAGGGAATCGTCGTTTCCTGCGGTGTGAATCCTCGCTATGGAAAAATAGATCCTTACTGGATGGCAGCTTCGGCAATAGATGAAGCTATAAGAAACAACACCGCGGTAGGTGGACGCCGAGTTGCTTTACTGGACAACTTTGTGTGGGGAAGCCCTGAAAAACCAGATCGTTTAGGAAGCCTTGTTAGAGCGTGTCAAGCTTGTTACAAATTTGCGAAGGGCTTCGAAACTCCTTTCATTTCAGGAAAGGACAGCCTCTACAACGAGTCGCCTTTAGGCCCTGTAACGCCCACACTTTTGATAACTGCGTTAGGCGTTATTCCTGACGTTCGTAAGGCAGTTTCCCTCGACTTCAAGTCTTCAGGCAATCTGGTTTACATTTTAGGCTATACTTTTGCAGAGTTAGGCGGTTCAGAATACTACAGAGTCAGAGGGGCTATTGGAAGTTCGGTTCCAAAAGTCAAGATTCCTCAAGCCAAGCACATAATGGAAGCGACGGTTAAAGCCGTCGACGCAGGGCACATCAAGGCTTGCCACGACATTTCAGAGGGTGGATTAGCCGTGGCCGCTGCTGAGATGGCTTTAAGCGGTGGCTTGGGCGTCGAGTTGCATTTGAAGAGTGTTCCACGATGTGGAAAGTCTGTGAGAAACGATTTTGTACTGTTTTCGGAGTCTAACAGTCGATTTCTAGTGGAGGTGCCAAAAGAACAGGCAGAGAAATTTGAGCGTCTCACGAGTAATATTCCGCGTGCAGCTATAGGTGAGGTTACAGAAGCACGGTGTTTACGTGTTTATGGTTTAGAAGATGAAAAAATCGTGGACACAAATTTGAATGAGATTCGCGATGTTTGGAAACGCGGTTTGGAGGAGGTAGAAACGTGAAGCGCGAAGAGATTCGAGTCTGTATTCTACGGGTGGGCGGCACAAACTGTGACGTGGAGACTAGACGTGCTTTCCGAGAATCGAAAATGAAGGCAGAAATCGTCCACTTCAACCAGCTTGTTAGGCAAAACAATTTGCTCGACTACTATGTTATGGTCGTTCCTGGAGGTTTTTCACATGGCGACTACGTTCGCGCCGGGGCTATTTGGGCTACGCGGCTTATGGCTAAAATGAGAAAAAACATCGAAAGATTCGTGGAGGAAGAACGTCCTATCCTTGGAATATGTAACGGTTTCCAAGTTTTAGTCGAAGCCGGATTGTTACCCAAATTTGACGGAATCAGCCTTTTCCCAGAGGCTGCTTTGGGAACCAATGTACCCCCAGGCTACAATTGTAGATGGACCTACCTCAAACATGAGAGTAGAGGCCGCTGCGTCTTTACCAAAAGAATCGCTTCTTACTCTGTAATGCGTATCCCGGTAGCGCATTCAGAGGGTCGCTTTATGTTTGCAAAAGAAAAAGAGGAAGCATCTCTTGACAAGCTGTTGGACCACGATCAGCTAGTTTTTAGATACTGCCACTCCAATGGAGAATACGCAGATGGGCAATATCCTCTTAACCCTAATGGGTCGTTTTATGACATTGCCGGTATCTGTGATCCTTCTGGAACAATATTCGGGTTGATGCCTCATCCTGAAAGAGCGTATTTTGGATGGCAGCTTCCCGACTGGACAAAAGCTGGAGCTTTGCCTGCCTTTGCCGATGGAAAATTGATGTTTGACTCGGTCGCCGAATATTTGACGAAGAAGTTTTGATTGCTACTTTGGTCGTTGGTCGACTAGTAAATTCGTTTGGAAATTTTTGACTCGTTGTTGGCACATATCTGTCATTCGTGTTAGTACTGCTCGTAGCTAATCCTTACGCTGTTTTCCTGATGTTCTGCAGAGTTTTCGCTTTGTCTTGACCGTCATCGTGGATGTAAGTTTCTCGCTTGGAAGAGGGGGGAAAAAAGAATCCGAGAATTGAGAAGCTTATAGTTTTGTTCCTGTGTAGGTTGGGCTCAAAAAAGTGAGAAAAAAGGCTATTCGATTCCCCAGCGTTTGGTGAGTTTGACCAGCATGAAAATGACGAAGGCTATGATTATGAAGGTTATCAAGGCTACTAAGAAGTCTCCGACGAGAAATTTTTGATTCATAACTGGAACCTCGAAGGTTGCTAAATTTTCAAGACCTGGCACAACAAGACCGATTAGTGGCATTATTAGACCTTTGACAAGCGTTTGCACTAGGTTGCCAAGATAAATAGCCATAATGAAAGCGACAGCGAGGCCCATAACCTTGTATTTTGAAAGAAATTCTTTAAATTCTCCCCACATTCCCTTCTTAGGCGGCGGAGAGGACGGTGCTGCTTTAGGCGTCAAAAGTTCGCGTATCTTTTTGAGTTCTTCCAGCATTTTGTCTTCTTTTGACAATTCTATCCCTGATGTTGCCTTATCTTAACTGATAGCATATAAGGCATTCGATTCCAAACAGCACTTTTGAAGCTCTATGTAATCTATATTTGTGTACTGACGAAAAACAATACATATCTTTTTATGTAATTTCACCGTCCGGCTCTATAACACCTTCTCGGCGTATTTGGGCTGATTGTGGATCTATTCCCTTCCACTCTACTTTATAGCCTAAGGCGGTTAGAATTTGAGCGGGTCTCCTTCCTCCTGCCTCTTCAACGATAATTGAAGCTTCGTGAAGACTTAGAGGGCCTTTGGTCAAGCGATTTTCCAATTTTTTCCGCATTTCTTCCATCTTTGATGCCTTTACGAGAAGGTCTCCAAACTGTAAGTAGCCGGGAAACGTCTTTGCTGCGAGGATCTTTCTCACGGCATCTTCCAGTACGCCGAGTTTTTCTGCGAGTTCTTTGACTTCTACAACCTGATCTTGTATGGGCAAGTCATCAATTTGTACTAGCCTGCTTTGTTCTTTTGCTAGTTTTTCCTCTTTGGCTTTAAGGTGATCCAAGATTGGCCTCAAAGGGATTCGCCTGTGGTAATAGATCACTTTATGCTTCTTTGCTGATCTTTCAAGCTTCCGGCAAGCGAGATCCTTGTCCGCCGCAACAATCATGTCTAGACCGGTTATCAAGTTCAGTTTCTTTGCTTTTTCTTCAAGGTACTCGGGAGTCCAGAATCCTACTATCTCCAAGTAAACCTTTGAACCGCCTTTCAGGAACACAAAGTCTGGAATCATCACATACTTTCCAGCGAGGATAGGTTCAGGCTCTCTCGTAAGCGTCCAACCGGTGTCTAAGGCTTGGAAACTGGTGGCAAAATCCTGTTCAACTTGGCTGTCGTAGATTTTCTGTTCTTTGGGTTTGTTTACGGCTTCTATGTATGAGCCGTGTTTTTGGCTGTCTAATTCCAGGTTTAGTAGGCGCCTTTCTCCTTTGCGTAATATTTTAGCGCTAAGCTGCCATTGGCTGTTCTGAATGATTGAGGGCAATAGTTTTGCTAGGTTTGTTCCGTATCTTCGGTTTGCTTGGAATATGGAAGCGGGGCCGTCGACTTTGATTTGGATTCCGCGGGTGTCTTTCCATATGGTGTAGATGAGGCCTAGCCATTTGATCTGCCGGAAGATGTGTTGCCAGTTGCCTGTGGTGGTGAAGGTTAGCTCTGTTGAATGGAAAAGAAGGGTCTGCGTCAGGCTTAGATTGTATTGTTTCACTAGCGCTTCGGAGTTGATGGGTTGAAAGTTTTTGAGGGTGAATTCGTCTTCTAGGTCTGCGTATAGGAACTTCTCTAGCTCTTTTACTGTGGCGTTCAATTTTGAGGCTGCTTGGCTGAGGATCGCATGCCTCGACTCTTGTGTGGTGGGATATCCTTTTTGGCTGGCTATTTTGAAAATTTCTCTTCTGGCGTTTATGGGGTTTATGGGTGCCTCGGGTTCAAGTTGGCATCTTCGGTCTAGGAGAGTTGCAAGTCCTCGGATATATCGGTGGTCGTAGCCTAGGTTTTCCAGCTTCTCCACGGCTTCGTTTAATTCGCCTTTCTTTTTTCCTACGTGTTCGTTGTACATTTGAATGAGTAGTTCTGCGACGCTGAGGTTTTTCTTGTCTAGGTTTGCGTAGACTGGGCTTATGGTGTCCCTCCACTTCCGGGTGATTAATAGGTTGCTGGGAAGCAAGTTGGGTTCCTACCTATGTCTCCTCTGGCTGATCTTGGTCTCCACCGTTTCTCTGGCCACGATCTCGATTAACTTAGCCTGTTTGTAAGGTCTTTTCCGGAGAATTCTACCCAACCGTTGGATGTATTCTCTGCTGCTCCCTGTTCCGCTTAAGATCAAACCGGTGTTGGCGTCGGGCACGTCGACACCCTCATCCAAGACTTGGCTAGTCACAATAGCCTTATAGTCTCCCGCTTTGAATTTTTCCAAGACTTCTTTTCTTTCCTCTCTTGGAGTGTGATGGGTTATGGCGGGGATTAAGAAGCGGCGGCTTACGCGGTAAACCAACTGGTTATACCTTGTGAATATCAATATTTTCTCGTCGCGGCAAGTGTCGAGAAACTCTCCCAACGCTTTAATCTTGGCTTCTGAGTTTAGAACGGTCTTCAAAGCGTTGTTTCTAGCCAACAGTGCCTCTCTAGCCGCGGGGTCTCTTCCAGTCATCATTATGAATTTTTGAAAGTCTCGTGGGCTTCGAAGCGTCACTCGCTTTCTCTTCAAATAGTCTTTGAACACCTTGTATTGTTGCTCGTAGACTTTTTGTTCTTCAGGAGTCAGATCTACCAGAACCTTCTCATACGTGTATGGCGACAAATGTTTCCCAGCGAGAGCATCAACCTCCAACTGATAGACACAGCCACCTACCAGCCTTGGTAATTCCAAGTGAAGATCGTCATCCCTTTGATACGTAGCTGTTAACCCCATACGATATGGTGCAATGTACATTTCGCCTATTTGGCTGTAACTCGGCGCAGGCAAATGGTGTACTTCATCAAATATTATGAACATGAACTTGTCGCCCAGCTCTTCAGCTCTTATGTAGGCTGAATCGTAAGTGGCGACTGTTAAAGGCTTCAGAGAGTATTCTCCGCCGCCGTATAATCCTACTTCTACGTTGAATTGGTCGGCGAGATGTTGCCGCCACTGATCTAGAAGGTCTAGAGTGGGAACTACAACTAATGTGGCCACATTCAGTTTCTCTACCGCCTTCAAAGCTATGAATGTCTTTCCTGCGCCGGTTGGTAAAACTATAACGCCTCGGCGACCTGCGTCAAACCAAGCGTCCAACGCTGCTTTCTGGTAGTCTCTGAGTTCAACCCTGCAAGAAAGAGTGGGTAAAGGTAGGGAATTAGAAGCTTCGTCTCGATAAAAGAGGTGGCTTCTCTCAAAATAAGCCAAAACTTCAGGGTAATAGATAGCCATGGCTCGAAAAGCGCCGACTCGTGGATCCCATTGGCCGTAAGGGGTTCCAGTGTCTCCTTTGATAAGTATGCTTCCCTTATCGTAGGTCACAACAGCCGAATAGTCACTTACCATCCACACGTACCGCGCACTCGATCACTTCCATCTATCAGTAGTGGAAAGAGAATAAGTTTTCTGCTCCATATTGTTGAGAAAAAGTAGATCTTTGCTAGTTGGCAACTCGATTTTTTGTCGATAATGCCTTTGAGCTACATACATAATCGGTACTAGAAGCTCGATAAATCAAGAATAATCATCTTACAGCCTCTCCAATAATCTCAATTCTTCTAATCACAGCATCCTGTTTTTCTCTCGAAACCAAAAATTCAGATTTAGGCAAATGGGCACCTGTAGAAATATACATACCTCGCCAAATGCTGTACCATTTTGACCATGAACTGAATTGGATGAAAGATAAGGTAAGCTTACATTCCATTGAACCAGGGGATCAAGTCGAGTTGCCTGATGCCGAGTGGGAGGTCGTAAAAACTGAGCATACAGATCACAGTGTTGGCTTTATCATAGAATCATCAAAGAGATTCGCTTATCTTGTTGACGGCGTCGCTCCTCCACCAAAAACTATGAAAAGACTCGGAGACCTTGATTTTGTGATCTTAGAGGCAACTGTCGGGGAATTGTTGCCGAAGAAAGGGCAAAGGTGGCTGAATTTCTCTCTTCAGCAAGCAGTTGACTGTTGGAAGCAAATAGGTAGCAAAGAATGTATTCTGACGCATCTTTCATGTCACAACTACTTAGCAGGCAGACTAGTTGCGGGGATGTCCCACTCAAAGAGACTCGAACTCGAGGCTAGGACCCCCGGCTTGAGATTTGCCTACGACGGAATGCGTGTCAAAATATGACTTTTCTATCAAAAGCATAAAAGTGCGGGGGATAGGATTTGAACCCGCTTTTAAGTGGCTACATTCGTACCTATATTTTCCTCTAACCAGACCCGGCATCTTAGTTAGTCTTATGTGAGAAAATTAAACGAGATAAGCCACGTACGCCAGGCTACCAAGTTTCAGGCTAGGTGGCGGCTGCGCTTGACCAGAACCTGCGAACCATGGCTTTACCGACGAAATCGATCCACACGAGCACGCCGGTGTTCGCCATCCAAACCAGCGCCGAAGAGTAGTCCACTTTCCACATTGCCATCACGATTCCCGCGGACAAGCCTGTTATCGGGGTTAGGACTTGATTTTTTCGCTTTCAGGAAAACATAAAACTGAAGCTGCTCTTTTTATGTATTACTCTATGAATATGGGTTAGGTAAATGTTAGTTAAGTTGTCATGGAAGATGAGGAAATAAGTCGCTTGGTGAAGGAGTGATTTGCAAAAACCACCGGGTATGAGTGGCGGCGCTTGACACAGGACCCGTATCATCGAATTGAGTTCTTTGTAACCATGCATTTTCTCGATAAATACTTGCCGGGGAAGGCTTTGATACTGGACGCTGGCGGAGGGCCTGGAAGATACACGGTAGAACTTGCCAAGAGAGGCTACGAGGTTATATTGCTAGACTTGGTTCCAGAGATGCTGGAAGTGGCGGAGCGAAAGATTAGACGAGCAGGTTTGAGGAAAAAAGTCAGGCAGATCGTTGAAGGGTCGATTGAAGACTTGTCTATGTTCGATGACGAAGCCTTTGACGGTGTGCTTTGTTTGGGAGGGCCGCTGTGTCACATACTGGACCAGCCGCGGAGAGAGAGGGCGGTCAGAGAACTCGTTCGAGTGGCGAGGAAGGATGCGCCCATATTCGCCAGTGTGATAAGCTGTTTGGGGCTGATCAAGTCGATGCTGACTAGATTTCAACAGGAGATGCCTTACGCGTTGCACCATCTGGAAACGGGTGATTATATTCCAGGTGTTCATGGAGAAGGCTTTACGGCTGCGCATTGGTTTCTGCCCGAAGAGCTTCGCGGCCTTTTTGAAGCTCAAGGGGTTGAAGTTTTGGAGATGGCTGGCTTGGAGGGGCTGTCTTCGCATCACCCAAGAGAAACGAACAAACTAAGCCGAGATCAGGAAAAATGGAAAATCTGGATGGAAATAATACATAAGACTTGCACCCATCCTGCAGTCGTAGGATGCTCCGAACACTTCCTACTCGTAGGCAAGAAAACTCGTCGATTTTTTTTTCAAGAATACGTTGGTTAAAAGTTAAAGTATGGAAAGGCGTGGGTAGGTTTAAGATCTTGGTTTAAATTCTCGGAATTTTTGGAGTGGACAATTTGTTTGTTCCTTCCATCTAGTTGGATCAAACTTAGGCAGGAGCACAAATCTGGTTGTTACTTCATTTTGCTGTGCTTCAAGTTCATCCATTCATGGTCGAGGACAGCGTATAGTAATGAGTTGCGCCATTTTCCCTTTGCCCGTTTGTGTTCACGAAAGTGGCCCTCGCGTTGCATGCCGATTTTCTCCAAAACATGTGCTGATGCGATGTTTTCGGAGTCGCATGTGGCAAATATGCGATGCAATTTTAGTTGATTAAATCCAAACTCGAGCAGCCCTTGCACTGTTTCAGTAGCGTAGCCTTGTCCCCAGAAACTGCGATTAAGCACATAACCTATGCAGCCTTCTTGATTGTCTGGATTGGACACATAGATCCCGCAGCCGCCAACAAGTGTGTTCGTTGCTTTGAGAACTATTGCCAACGTGAAGTTCTTGCGGGGTTGTTCTTTTTGGTGGGCAAGTGCTCTCTGAATGAAGTTCTTGCTCTCTTCCTCTGTGTTGGGTCCCCAGTCCATATAACGAACGACTTCCGAGTCGGAGGCGTAATCGTGTACTAATTCCCAGTCTCCTTCTTCAAAATCTCGTAACATAAGCCGCCTCGTTAGGATAACTTCCATAAATTCATCTTAGCTAACCATTCTAAATAAAGTTACTGAACACAAAAGAAGAAGCTATAAAGAATGGGTCTTTATGTAAATCAGCCATGTTTGCTCAATAGTATTGAGCGCTTATAAAGGTGGTTGAGCAAGTTTTCTGCTCAATGACGTTGAGCATTTATATAGGTTATTGAGCAAGATTGGGTGGGTGGGTTTGTGTCTGCGGTTAAGAATATTTTCGCGCCCAAGTCTTCCAGGGTTTTGCGAGTGTTGTTGGTGGATTTTGGTAAGGATTGGGATGAGAGGGAGCTTGCTCAAGAGGCGAGTGTTTCGAGGGGGTTGGCGCATTATGTTTGCAGAACACTTATCGAATTAGGGTTTGCTGCTCGGAATATGCAGAATAGGATAATATTAGTGGATCCTTTGAGGTTGTTGAAGAGATGGGCATCTTATAATCAGTATGATCGCATGAACAAGTTTTTGGATTATTTCACTTTTGAAAGGGAGATAGATCAGTTTGTAAAGAAGTTTTTGAGTTTGGATTTGAAGTATGCCCTTTGCGGGCTGGTTGGGGCTTGGCTTGTAGCGCCTTACGTTAGGCCTGTGGATGTGCATTTGTATGTTTCGCCGGAGAGCGTGGCTGAGGAGATTGCGGAAAGGCTGGGTTTGAATCCTACACCCAAGGGTGGAAATGTGAAGTTTGTTTTACCTTATGATGAAGGCGTCTTTTACGGGATGCGAAGTGTTCGGGAGGTCAAAGTGGTTTCTAATATTCAGCTTTATGTGGATCTTTATAATTTCCCGGCGAGAGGAGAGGAGGCATCTTCTCAACTTCTTGAAGTTATTCTTAGAGAGTGGCGACAGAAAAGGGAGACAAAGTAACATGTATGACCGAGATGCGACAAATACTTCCAAAGGTGCTTTAGTCGAATTATGCAGAGCTTTTCGCCAATACCAGTCAGACATGATTCTCGCTGGTGGTTGGGCGCCGTATTTTCTTGTAAGGGACTATTTTGATCATTGCGGGTCTATTGACATTGATTTTGTTTTGAGGCCTCGGGTTATTGAGCGGTATGAGCGGATTAAGCAGATTATGGAAAGGTTAGGGTATAAGCCGACTGGAAGCGTATTCAGGTTTGAGCGTTTGTTTCGGTCGAGTAGAGAATATGGTGAAGGATCAGCTTGGATATCGACTCCTGCTGAGCATAAAGTGGAGGTTGATTTCCTGACCGAGCCTGAGGGTGCTGAGAAACTTCCGAATGAATGGTTGACTTCGATTCAACAGGATCTGAAAGCCTGCATTATAGAAGGTTGTAGTGTGGTTTTTGATCATAATTTTGAGGTTGAGCTAAGAGCTGTTATGCCTGGTGATGGCGAGGCTTCGGCAAAATTCAATTGTGCGGATATTGTTGCCTCGTTAACGATGAAGGGTTCGGCTTTGTATCGAATGAAAGACAAGGATAGTTACGATATTTACGCTGTTGCTGGTTTTTATGGGGGAGGACCAAAGCAAGCTTCAACAGCGTTCATGAATTCATTGAAAGGTAAGGTGTTTAGGAAAGCTACGCAGAATGCGTTGGGCGAGATTAAAGATGCATTTGCTTCTTTGACATCTCAGGGTCCAACTGCTGTTGGCAGATTTATCGGTTTAGAGGATGTAAGAACGGATTCATACCAGCGAATTAAGACATTTTTGGAAAACTTGCCAACTTAATAGCTTATTGCAATGGCTTTTAGTCTCACTCGACTTTTGGTTGACCTTCACTTTTAGCTCAAGAACATGGGGCATCTTGAAAAAAGGAAGATGGAGAACTCAGCCTCAATGTCCTGAATGTGCGTCGCAGCGCCTCTACCGGGACGGCCTTCGCTACCTAGCTG
>JBKHJI010000090.1:0-3114 GCA_046538175.1 Bathyarchaeia archaeon
CAATGTTGCCAGTTGCTGTTGAAATTGCCTTCTCAGAAACTACCACAATGTCGTCCTCTTGGATTTTGTTTCTTAGAGCTTCAACGATTTTAGCAATATAGTCATCGTATGGCTTCCAATACTCCGTTGCAACAGTGGAGAATTTGTGACGCTTCATGTTTCTATCACATCAGACAAACTTTTAGTTTACTACTGGACATGGGCAAACTTGACAGATAACTTTTGTATGGTGAGCACATAAGGAACGCGGCCATCAGTTAAGCCATTTATTTTCGATACATATTCTGTCTTCATAAGACAGTTAAATCCTAAACGTATTAGTCAACTCATAAAACTATGGGGGAATAGAAGGCAAAAATGAAAACTCAAAATATACTTTCTCCTCAAGAACGCAAACAAATACAAGACAAATTTGAGGACGCACTAAAATCAGAAATGCAAACACTTTCTACAGAAATGCAGCAAATTCTCTGCGACGACTTGGTCACAGCTTTCCAAAATAGATTAAAGGTGTTAACTACAGCCGAGTCTAAAAGACGTTGAACCACGGGGAGAAACACTGATTCTGAATACATAAATGATTTATATCCAAAACACAGAGAAAGACGCTAAAGAGGTTTAGACATGCGACGTTCCAAACTTGAAATGTATATAGACATCCTTAAGGTTCTATCCCAGCGGGGCCCACTCAAGTTAACCCACATCATGTACAAAGCGAATGTTAATTGTAGCGTCCTGAAACAATACTTGGACTTTCTGATTCAGCAAGGCCTCGTCGAAGAACGCACAATCGGTAAGAAACGCGTCGTTTATGCCGTAACTCAGCGAGGCATCACGGTGCTAAAATATTTCCGAGAACTCAAGACGATTCTTCCCATAATCGAAGAATCGCGACGTCTTCCAGCCACACTCTAAACTCTTTCTTCTTTTTGATAACTTCAGTTCTTTCTAACACAGTTTATATTCAGACGTGTTTGTGAATAGGTTTGAGAATCTGTAAGATTATGTCGTAAGATTTAATAGACTAGGTGTACCTCATTTTCTGTAGATGTGTTTGTCAGTTGTGGTGTAAGTAACTTGGCGATGGATGGGTTACGTGGAAAGAACGCTACAGTGTTATTAGAGAAGATTAGGGAGAGTTTAGACAGGTTAAATGAGAAAATGGAGGTTTTCATAGAAGTTCAGAAGCAGGGAAGAAAACAGGATTTTGTGATGCAGGATCTGCCCGAAGCTTTAGATGTGATGACTCTTCTTTCGCTGCCTGATCACTTGAGAAAGACTGCTGTTACTATTTGTAAGCTTGGTCGAGCTACCGCGGATGAGGTAGCTGAGCAGACGAAGCGGGCACGAGCAGTTGAAAGTGGATATTTGAACCAACTTGTTTTGATGGGCTATCTGAAGAAGGAAAGAAAGGGGCGCAAAGCCTATTTTTTTGTCGAGAAATAAAGGAGGGTATCAAGCTTGGGTAGAATAATAGCCATTCACAGTTACAAGGGCGGTACGGGGAAGACGCTTTTGTCTGTAAATCTTGCCGCGACATACGCAAAAATGGGAAAGAAAGTTTGTGTTCTCGATTTGGATTTCCGCGCACCCAGCCTCAATTCCATCTTCAATCTTAACGGTTCTGAATACTGGTTAAATGATTATTTGAATGGCGCGTGCGAAATTGACAAAGCGTTGATTGACTACACGCCCCAATGTAATTGTAACGGAACAATGTTTGTGGGATTGGCAAATCCTGCCACCGAAGCCTTGCGCGACATGTCCTCAAAAGACCGCAAATGGGAAATGCGTGCCTTAGGAAGGCTGCTATCTCTGAAAAACACACTTCTCAACGATATGGAACTAGATTATCTTTTGTTTGACACAAGTCCAGGGCTGCAGTACTCTTCCATCAATGCGATCGTAAGTGCAGACGTTGTTTTAGTAGTGAGCACGATAGACACCTCTGATATCGAGGGAACCAAGAGAATGACGCATGAGTTGTATGATCTTTTTGAGAAGAAAACAGCCATTTTGATGAACAAGGTTCCAATTGAGTTTCTGTCAAACCCTGTGGACAGAGATGGCGTGTATAAACGTTTTGAGAACACTCACACTTTGCCAGTGCTTAAAGTGATCCCATGTTTTTGTGATGTGCTACGTGCCGGAGGAACAAAGATATTCGCAAGGGACGAAGCCGATCACCCGTTCACTAAGCATGTTGAAGAAATAGCAAAGAAAATAGAGAAATTTTAGATTTACAACTCTCTTTTCGTTTTTATGGAAATTTGTCGGATTCCAACACGTTTTCAAGGTTTATTAAACCCTTACGCAAGACCTTAGGTTTTCCAGTGGTTAGATCGATTACTGTGGAGGAGACTCCAAGTGTTGCCTTTCCACTATCCAGAATCAGGTCTACGTCGTTTTTCAATTGCTTGCTCGCTTGCTCTGCGGTAAGGGCGGGTTGATGGCCTGTTTTATTGGCGCTGGTACCAACTAGGAGCCCTCCAGACAATCTTACAAGCTCCAGTGCAACATTGTGATTGGGTATTCTCACTCCAACAGTTTTCAGACCAAAAGTCACAGCTTCTGGCAACCGTCTCTTGGGCAAGATCAAAGTCAAGGGGCCTGGCCAAAACTTTCCAGCAATTCTTCTCGCCTCTTTAGAAAGCTCCGCTATCCATTCAACATTCTCTAAACTGTGCGCAAGGATAGGAAAAGGTCTGCCCCTTGCACCTTTCACCCGAATAAGTTTCTCTACGGCTCCTATGTTGAAAGGGTCGCAACCCAGACCATAAACAGTATCGGTTGGATAGACAACCAAACCGCCTTTCTTAATAATTCCTGCGGCAGCTCTAACGTTTCTCGGAGTTGCTGTCAACACACACATTTTCGTCGCCTCTTCTCTCTCGCCGCCGACTTGACAAGTAATTCCAGCTAATAAACAAACATCATCGAAGTAGTGGGTCAGTAAGTTGGCGCGTCACAGCGAATGGCTCCACGCCGTCGCCTCACATCATCCCAAAAGGAAAGAAGACTGCCTCCGCTTATTAGGTGTTTTCATCTGCGCAGAGTTTTGTTCTATCCCATAAATGCCTTACACTCTCTTGAGATGAGTGATGGAGAGTGTGG
>JBKHJI010000030.1:0-14185 GCA_046538175.1 Bathyarchaeia archaeon
GCGTAGAGGCGTGAGACATAGATGGCAAGCCAGTCTTGTGCTTCTTCGCTTAAACTTAGCTGGTTACCTATTTTGATAAATTCTCGTGCTAAAGTGCCTCCGCCCACCACAGTTATGATTTGGTGACCGTTTTTGCGGAGTTTTTTGAGGAGTTTTGCATACTGGTGTATGAGTTCTGTGTTTGTGGGAGAAGCTATGACAGAACCACCGATACGCAAGACTACAAGCATGTTTTTGCCGAGCTCCTTTTTATTTTGCTATTAAAAGAACTTGGGCATAATAAAGCTAGTGAGAAAGCAATGCCGCATAGTTATGAAAAATTGGCAAAATTCTCCTCGCTTCTGTTGAAAATCTAAGCGTCACTGGAATCACAGAAACTATAAAATATACGTTTACTTATGTCAAATACTCTCAAGCGTGGGGCTGTCACATACGTCGCTAATGCTCTATATAGGGTGTCCAATATGCCTATGAAAATCCAAAAAATCGAATCTAACAACCAACTGATAGTGGAAAGGATTCATCATGCTAAGAATTATAAACTGATTGTTGACCGTGGTTTATGTGTGGGATGCGAACTTTGCAGTCTAATTTGCCCTAGAGAAGCAATCACAATTAATAAACAACCTAAAACAGAAGGGCAGAAGACTCAGCGTCCTACGACTGACATAGACGAAAACAAATGTCACTACTGTGGTATATGCGTCTCCATATGCCCTTATGGTGCTCTGCAGGTCACCATAGATGGTAAGAACATTGCTTCGGTGGTGGAGAAGGAGAGTTTTCCACAGCTTATCCGCGAAATCAGTGTTGACACGACAAAATGTCCCATGGACTGCAAAGAATGCGAAGAAGCTTGTCCTTTAGAGCTCATCAATGCCACTTCTATCAAAGACAAAGTTACGGTAGACATTGAGAAAGGACAATGCCCTTGTTGTCGTGTTTGCGAAGTCAAATGTCCAGAAGGGGCTATTCGAATCCGAAAAATTTTCACTGGAAAACTTAAAATCAACCAAGAAAAATGTCCTCACAACTGTCAGGATTGTTTGGATGTGTGTCCCATAACTGGTGCCTTATATCTTTCTGAAAAGGATGGTAAGGTACATGTTAACGAACTTTTCTGCACGTACTGCGGTGTATGCAAAATTGTTTGCCCTGAAGAAGGAACATTGGAACTTTTACGTTCCACTATACATCACACTCCAGTCCGATCTGGAGCGTGGAACAAGGCTCTTGAAAAACTTGCATCTACTACTGAAATGGCGAAGGAATTGCGTGGGAAAGGAAGAAAACTAACTGTGGAAGCCGTGAAGAGACGCCTTGAACCGAGGAAGAAGCAAAATGATTGAAACCAAACCAAAACAAAAACCAAAAGCCAAGATAGAAAAGAAACCTTGCAAAGCCGCCAAGAACGCCGCTGTCACCACACAACCAACACCACCCCCCGTTCTGACACAACCTTCTCAGAAAATCGAAGAGAAACCACCGGAATCCAAAACAATCGAAACGGCGCCAATAAGGGCACATGAATTCGACCCTAATTTTAAATATGAACTCAGCAAGATGCACGGCGGCGAAAAGCTCAAACAATGTTTCCAATGTGGCACATGTACCTCTGATTGCCCAATTGCAAGATTTAGCGACTCCTACAGACCTAGACAGATAATCCGAATGGCACAACTCGGCCTGAAGCAAAGAGTACTCTCCAGCGACACTTTGTGGCTGTGCGCAGCCTGCTTTACATGCACTGATCGTTGCCCCCAAGATGTTGAAGTGGCAAGCGTCATACGTGTTCTGAGAAACACTGCAGTAGAGCGTGGCCATATGCCTCTTCTTTTTAAAGAATTGGGCTCAAGCATTTTGGAAACGGGTATTGCTTACCGGATTCCCGAGTTGCGGCTGAAGAAACGAGGAGAAATTGGGTTGCCACCGCTGCCTAAAAGGAATCCAGAAGCCTTGGCGAAACTAGCCAACGCAACTGGCTTTTCAAAAATAATTAAGGGTGAGCAAACATGACTCCTGAAAAAACTCCAAGCTCAAAATTTTTGCTATTCCTAGGCTGTGCTGTGCCTTACCGTGTGTCAAGCTACGAAATCTCCACGCGCAAAATTCTCGATAAACTAGGGATAGAACTGGTGGAAATGCCTGAATACAACTGTTGCGGTTTACCTATAGATCCTGTGAGCCACGAAATGATGCTTACATTGGCGGCTAGAAATCTTTGCTTAGCTGAACAGCAAGGTCTCAACATTGTTGCTCTATGCCCTGGATGTGCCGGGACTTTGCGTAAAGTAAACAAGAAGTTGAAGCAAGATAAGGGTCTCAGAGAACGAATCAACGAATATCTAAAAGAGACGGGTCTTGAGTTTAAAGGCACTATAGAGGCTAAACATCTTCTTCAACTATTGACAGAAGACGTAGGCTTGGAAAGGATAAAAAACTCTGTTGAAAAACCATTAACTAATCTGCAGGTGGCTGAGCATATTGGCTGTCATGTGACACGCCCTGCCGACGATGTTAATTTTGACAACTCTGAAAACCCGGAAAGTCTCAAAAAATTAATCGAGGCAACAGGCGCCATATATGTTGAATATCTTGATAGACTGGCTTGTTGCGGTGCTCCAATTGCAGGAGTGAACGATAAGATTCCACTTCAACTCACCAGAGAGAAACTGGCACATGTGAAAGAAGCTGGTGCTCACGCATTAGTCACGGTTTGCCCCTTTTGCCACATGATGTTTGACACTAATCAGCCAAGAATAGAACGAATGTTCAACGAGGACTTTAAAATTCCTATTCTGCATTATCCGCAACTCTTAGGTTTAGCGTTAGGACTCTCAACTGAAGAACTCGCCTTAAAAGAGTTAAGGGTTGACCCAACACCAGCAATCACTCGAATAGCCGGAAAAACGGAGGACAAATAGAAATGGCTGAAGAGAAACCTCGAATCGGCGTGTTCGTATGCCACTGCGGTCTCAACATAGCTGGTGTAATCGACGTAAAAGAGGTGACAGAATACGCTAAAACGCTACCCGACGTCGTTTACACTAAGGACAACCGCTACACCTGTGCTGATCCAGGCCAAGACGAGATCCGAAAAGCAATAAAAGAACACGGCCTCAACCGCGTGGTGGTTGCTGCTTGTTCGCCCCGTATGCATGAACCTACCTTCCGCAAAACCTGTGCCGAAGCTGGTTTGAATCCCTATCTTTTCGAGATGGCGAACATCCGCGAGTTCTCCTCTTGGTGCCATCCCAGCACTCCTAAAGAAGCTACAGAGAAAGCTAAAGAACTTGTGAGAATGTCAGTTGCCAAAGCCAGACTGCTTCAACCCCTCAAGGAAATTGAAGTGCCAGTTACTAACAAGGCTCTAGTGATAGGAGGCGGAATAGCTGGAATCAATTCGGCGCTAGACTTGGCCGAAATGGGATTTCAAGTCTATTTGCTCGAAAAAACCGAGAGCATCGGCGGTCACATGGCTCAACTGGACAAAACTTTTCCCACCTTAGACTGTAGCATATGCATCGAAGGTCCGAAAATGGTGGATGTGGGGCGTCATCCTAATATCCAAATAATCTCTTACTCTGATATAGTGAACGTTTCAGGATTTGTAGGCAACTTCAAGGTCAAAATTAAGAAAAACCCAAGATACATTATCGCTGAAAATTGCACCGGTTGTGGCGAATGTAAAGATGCTTGCCCAATCGAATATCCGAACGAATGGGACATGAATATGGGCGTAAGAAAAGCCATCTCAGTGCCTTTCGAGCAAGCGGTTCCATTGGTGTACACAATCAACAAAGACCACTGCATAGAATGCTACAAGTGTGTAGATGCTTGTGGCGCTCGACAAGCCATAAACTTTGACCAAGAACCCGAAGAAATCGAATTAAATGTAGGCGCCATACTGGTTGCTACGGGGTTCGACATCTATTTGCCATATGACGATCCGCTTTACGGATATGGAAAATATCAAAACGTTATAACAGCGTTGGAATTTGAAAGGCTTATTCTAGCCGCTGGACCTACAGGTGGTAAAGTCATCAGAGCCTCCGACGGCGAGAAACCTCACAGTGTAGCTTTCATCCAATGTGTAGGCTCACGAAACCTCAAAAAATACGAGTATTGCTCGGGCTTCTGTTGCATGTACGCCTTAAAAAACGCCATTCTCCTAAAAGAAAAGTACAAGGATGACGTGGAAGTCTACATCTTGTATATGGATATGCGAACGCACTTTAAGGGTTATGAAGAATTTTATAGAAGAGCTCGCGATTTGGGCATCACTTTCATACGTGGGCGTGGTAGCCACATTCTCGAAGATCCTGAGACCAAAAACCTACTTATACGAGCCGAAGACATGACGTTAGGTCAGCCTCTCGACTTGCCTGCCGAGATGGTAGTTTTATGCACCGCAGCAGTTCCCAAAGCCGACGCCAGCGACTTGGCCAGAATCCTTAACATTTCTCGAGGTACTGATGGCTTCTTCATGGAGAGCCACCCCAAACTAAAACCCATAGACACACCTGTTGATGGCATCTTCGTAGCGGGTGCCTGTCAAGGACCTAAAGATATCCCCTATAGTGTTTCGCAGGGAAGCGGAGCCGCTGCAAGAGCCGCTACCATACTTTCAAAAGAAAAATGGAAGATAGAGCCTATAGTGGCGGAAGTTAATCCTGAAAAATGCAGAAACACAAAGGTGAAATGCGGCATTTGTGCTGAACGGTGTCCTTATGGAGCCATAGAGGCAAAAGAAAAGCAACCTGCAAGGGTAGTCACTGCCATGTGTCACGGATGTGGCACTTGTGTGGCTGAATGCCCTGTAGACGCTATTACGCAGAGGCATTTCACAGACGAACAAATTTTCGCACAGATAAAAACTGCCTTAGACGAAAATCCTGAAGGCAAAATCCTAGGAATATTATGTAACTGGTGTTGCTATGCTGGCGCAGATTTAGCAGGCACTAGCCGCTTTGAGTATCCGCCGCTGATTAGGCCCATCCGTGTAATGTGTTCGGGCCGTGTGGACCGCGATTTCGTATTAGAAGCCTTCCGACTAGGCGCAGGCATGGTTTTAGTTGGGGCTTGTCACTTGCCCTACGATTGCCATTACATTAGTGGTAACTGGAAGATGAAAGCCCGCATGGACGCTTTAGCGCCTATGCTAGAGAAATTAGGCTTGAGCCCTCAACGTTTCCGAGTCGAATATGTTTCTGCGGCTGAAGGGTTGAGGTTTGCGGAGCTAATGAGAGAGATGGCAACACAGCTAGAGGAGTTGGGACCAGAGAAGATCAAAACGGAAAATGCGAAGCTTAGACCCGTTTTGGAGAGAATGCTTGCCAAGAAACAACAAACTCGGCAATAGACTTGGGATCTTTGCACAATTATTAGGCAAGTTTGATGTAATTAGGAGACACTTTGCGGCACAAAAAAACGCATTCTGTAGCCTTGAAAATTTTCAACTTATTTCTCCTAGCTTCTTCGGCGTTAATTTCGAGAACTATGGGCTTTGTTGTTCTTCTTTTCCCAACCTCAATGGCCATCTCCTTCGTTGGAGACAAGTGTACCCACTTTCTTTTCATAGGTTTAAGGCCAATTTTTAAAATTCTTGAAGCGGATTCTGAAGTTGTGCCATGGTAAAGAAACTTGACGATTTTGTCTTCTTGAAGCTCCATCCTTATTTCTATGGAATGACCATACAATGCTCTTATTTTGTCGTCAGCAATTTCGAATCGTTTTCTCGCACTTTGATCTGTTATTTCTATTATAATATCTCTGTTGACATAATATTTCTCACCGAGTTTAAGCATGAGTTTATTTAAATCCACAAATCCCTCTCTGTTCATTTTCAAGCCTTCAGGATTATGCCTGAGAAGATAGCTCATATACTTACTTATCTTGGTTTTCTGGCTTGGATCCGTTGATATAGACATTTACGGCATCAAATCTCTAATGTATTCGACAATCTTTTTTGTCAGGCTTGAACGAATTTTTTCTTCTTTCTGTATAGCAGTTCAAAATTTAGTTTATCAGCACATTTTGGATTTGGAAGTACCGCTTTGCTAAAAAGCGTATTCGTTCAGCATTTCTTCCGTTTTTTCCAATAGCCACTCCTTTATCCTTTGGATCTACAGCTACGACTGCTATAGATTTTCCATCTGGTTTTTCTGTGATTCTGATCTCTGTAACGCGAGCGGGCTTTAACGCGTTTTTGATGAATCTAGCTGGATCTTCTGAAAACTCTATAATCTCGTGTTTTTTGCTTGTCATACGCTCGAGAAGGCGTATGTTTTTGCCACCTTTGCCTATGGCCATGCCTATGTCTCCTTCTTTTACGATGAAAATGGCGCGATTTCCATCATCATCCAAAACACAGTCTTTAACTGCGGCTCCGGTGATGCTTTCGAAAAGAGCGATGAAACGCATTTCTTTGCTTGTTAGTTTAATTCCGCTCGCCATGCTATAATTCCTCGATGTTTTCTTCGGCTGGTTTTTCAGCCAACTTTAGAATATCAGAATCTCCTGGTTCTTTTATGGTCAAGGTTGCGATTGGAAACTGTTTTCCGCAATTTGCTCCCAAATCAGCGCTACTGCCTTTGTAAGCCACGATGGGGGTTCGCGATAGCTTTCCATAATACTCAAGGTCTTTCCGAACTGAGACTGGGCTGCTTGAAGCTACAATGATAAGTCTAGCTTTGCCGGTTTTTGCGCTTTTTATAGCTTCGTTTGCGCCGAAAACTACTTTGCCAGTTTTAACTGCATTCGCGATTGCTTTGGCCACATCGATCATTCGCTTTTCTCCTGTTTGTCTGCCAGAGTGGACATGTATAGATTCACGAGTCCAGTGCCAATGGGTATGGACTGCCCTACTATAACGTTTTCGGTTACACCCCGCAATGGGTCTGCCTCGCCCTTGATTGCCGCGTCAACAATGTTTGGAACGGTGATTTCAAAGGCTGCGCGAGCCAAAACACTCGATTTGGCTCCGCTGATTCCGTGGCGCCCAATTTGCTTCACTTCGCCAGTGACAGTCATTATGTCTGCGACGAGCATTATGTGACGGATATCAACATCAAGGCCTTGTTCTTCCAAAACTTCAAGTGCTTCTTTGACAAGTGCGTTGCGGGCAGCTTCAACGCCTAAGGTTTTCGCAATTTCGTGAACGTGATTTGTGGTAGTTCTCGTTGGGTCAATGCCATCAGTTTCGAGAACTTTGGGCAAGTTGGACCCATCCGTTCTAATTACCCACTCGCCCTTTTCTTCGGTGACTAGGACACGTTTAATTCCAGAAATTCCCTTGACATGGTGAAGAATGACTTTATCTAGTAGTTTTTTGCGGTTTTCTGGTTTTTTCGGTTTTATGTGAACCCTATTTCCCCGCATTGTTACGGTGGTTCCTGGAAGCTGTAATGTTTCTTTCAAATCATCCACTGTTACTCCTCTGTTCTCCATCAGATCGCTATCAAGTTCGACAGCTATTTCCTCTTTCTTAGAATCTTCGTAAACGGCTTTTGCCACGTCTTCCACGGTGGTATAAAGAACTTTGCGTGCAATTTCAGTGGCTTTTTCTTTACTCTTTCGATGTTCTCCATCAAGATAAATAGCCATAATTGGCGTAGAGGGAACCCGTCTAGCATCAACTATTTCGATAAGACGGGGCAGACCTAGAGTAACGTTTTGTTCTCTTACACCCGCATAGTGAAAAGTTCGTAAAGTCATTTGTGTGCCTGGTTCACCTATTGACTGTGCTGCTACGATTCCTACGGCTTCTCCAGGTTCGACTAGGGCGCGTTTGTAATGTTTTAGTGTTAACTCGATTGTTTGATCAACGGCTTTTCGGTTCAATTTCGCCTTTTTCAGCTCTCGCTTCAATTCATTGACTAATATTGGGGTAAGCTCATTCTCCACTTTCGCCAGTTTGCTTTTGACGTATCTTTCAGAAGCTTGTCTGCCTCCCTCCATCATTATGCTGACTTGGTCGACCAACCTACTAACGTTTACGGCTTTTCCATGATCACTTTTTGCAGGGTCTACTCCGTCTTCTCCGTAACAGAATTGTATGATGTCGCCTATAGAGTTGCGAACTGTTCCGTCATATTCTATGCGTAAATGTTCTAATGCATTAATCAAGCGTCTTTGCATGTAGCCACTTTGTTGTGTTCGCACCGCGGTGTCTACTAGACCTTCACGGCCTCCCATGGCGTGGAAAAAGAATTCTACTGGGTCCAAGCCTGATTGATAAGAGGAATAGACGAAGCCTCTCGCTTTTGGGGAAGGGTCACCTGGTTCAAAGTGGGGCAGTGCTCGTTGAACATAGCCTCGCATGATACGTTTCCCTCTAACTGATTGTTGACCGACAGAGGCTGTCATCTGTCCTATGTTTAGGCTTGATCCTCTCGCTCCAGTTCTAGTCATGATTATGCCTGCGTTTTCAATTGTGAAATCATCATCGGCGATTTTCCCAGCTTCGTCTCTCGCATGTGCCAGCTCGTTCATAACGTATATTTCAAACGAGTCTTGAAGAGATTGACCTGGCAGCCTTTGAAGGGTACCTTTTCTGTATTCTTCGATCAATCCTCGAACGTTGTTTTCGTACTTTTCTAGAGCCTTAGCGATTTTGTTTTGTGCTTTAGGAGATAGCTCAAGCTCGTCAAAAGAGTATGTAAAGCCGCGGATAGACATGAAAAGTTTCAACAACTGGCAAATTTTGTTCAAAAATTCTCTGCCTTTCTTGGTACCGTAGTCCTTGATTATACGGTGGAGTATGCTTTCAGACTGCTCTGCGCCGATGGAACGTCTATCGATGACGCCCGATTTTAATACTCCATTTTTAATAACCACAAAGGCATCGTGTGGGCATTTCTCTTTTTCGCATTTGGTACAGCTTTGACATATAGTAGCTTTCAAGGAGTAGTTGAAATCTGCCGGCAGAAAAAGGCTAAATATCTGTTTTCCTGTCCATAATGGCTTGGGTTTTTTTGCTTCAGGTTCCGGCAGGGGGCCTTCGTAGCCGGCAGAAGCAAGTAATCTGCAAACTTCTTCTTTGTTGAGGACCGTCGACTTCTTAGTGAGAAGGTATGCGGAGGTTATAAAATCTCGAATAGCTCCTATTATGGGGCCTCCGAATCGGGGCGAAAGTATTTGATCTTGTACTTGCATGAGCAGAAGAGCTTCTGTTTGGGCTTCTTCGCTTTGTGGCACATGTAGGTTCATTTCATCTCCGTCAAAGTCGGCGTTGTAGGGTGGACAAACACATAGGTGCAAACGGAATGTTTTGTACGGCAAAACCTTAACGTAATGGGCCATGATCGACATACGGTGAAGAGAAGGTTGACGGTTAAAAATCGCGATGTCACCGTTCTTGAGATGTCTCTCGACAGTGAAACCGGGTTCTATTGCTTCAGCAACTTTTTCTCGGTCCACAACGAATTCTAGTCGGATTCGTTTACCATCTGGTCTAACTACATACAAGGCACCGGGATATTCATCTGGGCCATTCTTTACGAAACCTTGTAGTTCCTCGATATTCCAGCCGGTGACTTTCTCTGGAATGGAAAGTTTCGTTGCGATATCCAAAGGGACTCCTACATCGCTTATGTCGATGTTAGGATCAGGGGAGATGACCGTTCTCGCTGAGAAGTCTACACGTTTTCCGGAAAGATTGCTTCTGAAGCGTCCTTCCTTTCCTTTGAGTCGCTGAGACAATGTTTTTAGTGCTCTTCCAGAGCGATGTCGTGCCGGTGGAATTCCAGAGGCCTCGTTGTTGAAGTATGTAGTAACGTGATATTGTAGTAGTTCCGATAAGTCTTGGATGATTAGTGTGGGGGCTCCGGCTTCCATGTTTTCTTTAAGGCGCTGGTTGATGCGTATGATGTCAACCAGTTTGTGGGTTAGATCATCTTCAGAACGTATTCCCGATTCTAAAGTGATTGAGGGTCGAACGTAGACTGGTGGGACGGGAAGTACTTGGAGAACCATCCATTCTGGTCTGGCAGTTTCGGGTTTGAAGCCGAATAATTCCAAATCCTCATTAGGTATCCTTTCTAGCCTTTCGCGAACCATGCTTGGGGTAAGTTGCGGCGATCCGCTTTCAGGAACATCTTCACGGAAGCGCGTAGGCTTTTCAAAGGATATCTTGAATTGGGGTGTACCACAGTGAGGGCAATCTTTTGATTTTGCCTCCTTTAAGACTTTTTTGTAGATACTGTCAGGGACCTCTCCGAGGAGTGTGCGGGCGCGCCGAATTCGCTTTTTAATTTTCTCAATTTGCTCTTCTGGCAATGTTATGCGTCCGCAATTTCTGCATGTGGCGTTTAAGAGGTTGTGGATGATTTTTGTGAATTCGATGTGGATTATGGGGACTGCTAGCTCAACATGACCGAAATGGCCTGGGCAGCGAATTGCTGTGTTGCCGCAGGTCTTGCATCTTTGTCTGGGTTCAAGGGTTCCTAGCTTTCCATCCATTAACCCTGAAGTTATTGGGGCACCGTCTTCATCGTACGTATCTGCTGTTTGTATTTCAGCGACTGAAAGTCTCCTCAAAAATTGAGGAGAGAATAATCCGAATCGAAGTTCATCTATTATTTTGTGAGCGACTTCTTCAAACGACATTTTAAGCACGCTCCTTCAGTTTTATGCGGGGTGCAACACAAAGGCTCATAAGCTCCTGCAACAATAGCTTGAAGGCATAAGAGACAACGACTGGAGAAACTTGAGCTTCTTCTTCGCATATGCGGCAAACATATGTGCGCTGCTTTATGTCGTAGTAAGCTATAGAGCCGCAGCTTTCGCATATGTAGAGAAGGTATTTGTCTGATTCTTCTAGCAGACGGTCTCGTAAAAGCAAGGCTGCACCGTGGCCTATTAAGCAGTCTCGTTCCATTTCGCCAAATCTCAATCCTCCACCTCTTGCTCTGCCTTCGGTAGGTTGCCGTGTTAACATCTGAACTTGTCCGCGTGCTCTAGCGTGAACCTTATCTGAAACCATGTGGTGAAGTTTCTGATAGTAGACCACTCCTATGAAAATGTCTGCAAAAAACTTTTCGCCAGTTACACCATTATAGAAAACCTCTCTTCCAGTATGGCTAAAACCATTATTGATTAACGCCTGTTTAATCGCGCTGGATTTTTCGTTAGCAAAGGGGGTTCCATCAGCTGGTTTTCCACGTGCGGCAGCCATTTTTCCAGCCATAGCTTCTAGAAATTGGCCTATGGTCATTCGTGAAGGAATCGCGTGGGGATTTATTATTATGTCAGGAACTGTGCCTGATTCTGTGAAAGGCATGTCTTCTTGAGGTATAATCATTCCAATAACGCCTTTTTGACCATGGCGTGAAGCAAATTTGTCTCCTAGTTCTGGGATGCGTTGATCGCGTACTCTAACCTTTACAAGCTTGCTTCCTTCGCTTGATTCAGTTATAAAAACAGCATCAACTGTACCTGCTTCTGATTGTCTTACATCTACAGATGTATCACGCATAGAAGGACCTTTTACTTCAAATTCCTTGTATTCTTCAAGGAATCTGGGTGGACTTATTCTTCCTATGAGGACATCGCCGCCTATGGAGTTTGCTTCGAGGCTTACTATTCCGTCAGGTTCAAGTAAACGGTAGTATTGTTCACCTCTATAGCCTCGTATTCCTGATTCTGGAATTACGAATCGATCTTTAAGTCCTCCTAAGTATTGTCGGCTTTCAGCTTCATATATTCGATAGAAGGTGGAACGACACAAGCCACGTTCTATTGATGCTTTGTTGAAGATGAGGGCGTCTTCCATGTTGTATCCTTCGAAGGATAGTACTGCAACTAGACAGTTCTGTCCTGAAGGTCTTTCATTGTAGCCTATAATCTCCATAGGTTTTGTCTTTACAAGTGGAACTTGAGGGTAATGCAAAACATGCGAACGAGAGTCTACACGATTGATGTAATTAGTTGCGTAAATGCCTAGGGCCTGTTTTGCCATAGCGGCTTCGTAGGAGTTTCGGGGAGACTGGTTATGTTCTGGGTAGGGCACAAGCGAGGCACATATGCCGAGAATAGTGTAGGGTGAAAGTTCCGAGTGGGTGTGTTTAGGTGTTACTTCATCTAGATTTAAAGCCGCGTAGACATTTTCTTCTTCTTCTGCGTCAATGTACTCTACTATCGTGTTCTTGACAAAATCTTCCCATGACCATTCACCAGAGCGGAGTTTCTCAATATGCTCTAACTGAAGCTTGGAAACACCGTCCTCGACTATAATGAGAGGGCGTCGAACTCGACCTTCATCACAATTAATACAGATTTCTTCTTTTCCTGCTCTAGTTTTGAAATGTGCCACGTTTATTTCAGAAGAGATTTCGCCTTTTCTTCGTTTGTCTCTCAACTCGGATACTAGTTCTGAAGGCTGAGCATGATACCCTATTATGGAGCCATTTATGAAAACTTTTGCGCCTGAAAGTCGGAGTTCTCGATTTGCTTCATGTGCAGGGAAAACACCCAAGTCGTAAATAACTCGCCTCATCTGCTCCATGTCTACCGCTACCGAAATACATGCTGAGAGGGCGAGGTTTTTCACCAGGCCACAGTTCGAACCTTCAGGTGTTTCATTTGGGCAAAGCCGCCCCCAATGCGTCGGATGTAAATCGCGAGCTTCAAAATTTGGTTGGCTACGACTAAGAGGTGATTGTAGCCTGCGGAGGTGACTAAGAGTAGAGACTAGGTTTGTTCTATCGAGAAGTTGTGTTATGCCAACTCTGCCTCTACCCCAATTACCCGTTGCCAGTGCGTGTTGAAGTCGATCTGAAATTATTCCCGGGCGCACCGCGGCGGAAACTGTAATCATCTGTCGTTTGAATCCCATTCTTTCCAATTGGTACTTTATGTCTCTGCAAAGATTTCTGAATGCTACCCTGAAAAGATCTGCAAGTAGCGGTCCAGCAAGTTTTAGTCTTTTGTTCTTAAAGTGGTCTTTGTCATCTGTTGCGCGTTTTTGGAGCTTTAATTCGATCACACGGTAGACCATCTCACCCAAAAATATGGCTTTGTCCTTACGTTTTTCTGGTGTGCGATCGAGATGTGGAAGAAAGTTTTTGTCTAGTATACTTTGGGCTCTTAGAAGACGGTATTCTAAGACTTGTCCGTGTGCTACACGGTTTCCTATGTATTCAAGAGCTTCTTTGGTGGTTTCTACTCCTGCGGCTTTTTCAAATGAGGTTTCAAGAAAATTCTGTACAGCGGGGTCAGGAGATACTGTTTCAGCTATTTCTTTGTCGGATTCTAGTCCCAAAGCTCTCATCACGATTATGAAGGGAACCTCGGAGGGCACGCCGGGAATGGTGATATAGATGCTGCCGTCTGATTTGAGACGTAACTCTATTCTCGCTCTGAAGCCCACTGTTGTGGAAAAGATCTTTGCTTGATAAACTGGATGTGCACCTCTTGTATCCACATCTACTAGTATTCGGTTCGGCGCCAAGTCTTCAAGAGCAACGGTGACACGTTCTGAGCCATTTATAACAAAGTATCCACCTGGATCGTTGGGATCTTCACCGTGAAGAATCAACTCTTCTGGCTGTAGTTGTGAAAGAACACACAGTTTTGATTTAAGCATGACAGGGATGTCTCCAATTAAGACGAGTTCTGTGTCTTGCTCTCTACCATCAATTATCGGAGTCATCTCAACTGCTACAGGTGCAACATACGAGAGATTGCGAAACCTTGCTTCCATTGGAAAAATTTCATGTTTTGTGCCGTCTACTTCGGTTATGTAAGGGCCACTGATGCGCGTTTGAGGGTCAATTATCCAAGCTTGACCAAGTTTTATCTTGTAGGGGTTTTCCGGAATTTCTATGTTTATTTCACCGGTTTCATCTATTATTTGTTGTAGTTCATTGTCAATAAACTCGTTGTAAGAGTCTAAATGTTGTCTAACCAATCCCTTTTCTCTGAAGAAAGCCTTTTGAATTAACAAAAGCTCTTCTTGGGAAATTTCTGCCATTTTTAATTCGCCTCTACACAACTGGCATTTAGTGCATATTTAAAGAGGGGTCTCCAAGATTTTTGTTCGTCCAAACTAGGGGTTTCCTCCAACAAGGCCGGGTGTCATCCGACCCGAAAAGACGGGTCTCCTTATATTCTTTATGGTCCATTTTGGAGCTAAAGCCTTAAAGTCATGGTTGCCTTTAATAAACTTTGTCGTGAGGAACTCTGA
>JBKHJI010000031.1:0-14181 GCA_046538175.1 Bathyarchaeia archaeon
TTGGTTGGGTGCTGATTTAATCTTTGACATTGATGCGGATCACATTCCAACGCCTTGCGGCAAAGTTCATGATCGTTGGATTTGTGACAGCTGTGGTTTTCTCGGCAAGGGGTCCTCTCCAGAGGAATGTCCTATCTGTGGCAAAGGAAAGTTTGATGTTAAGACGTGGATTTGCGATGAGTGTTTGGAATCTGCCAAAGGAGAGACTGTTAGACTCGTGGAAATGTTAACTCGAGATTTTGGTTTTGCAAGCAGTGAAATAAAGGCATATTTTAGTGGAAATCGAGGCTATCATGTCCATGTTGAAAACGAAAGCGTCCGTTTGTTGGATTCTGCGGCACGTAAAGAACTAGTAGATTATGTTATAGGGTTAGGTTTGAAAATAGAGTTGCATAGGTTGATAGAAAGGGGCAGAATCGTCGTTCGATCAAGATTTGGCTGGGGAGGCCGTATTTCTAGGGGGATCAGTAGATTTCTGACCGAAATAACTCCGAGTGAACTTGAAGCAATAGGTTTAAGCAAAAAAGTCTCTGATTTTTTAATCAAGAACAACAAAAGATTTCTTGAAAGCTTAGAAGCCACGGGAGGATTCAACGTAAAAGGTGTAGGAGTTAAGAATTGGCAAAGGATCATTCAATGGATAGTGGATAAGCAGTCAGCGAGAGTTGACACCGTAGTAACTACAGACATTCATCGACTTATACGCTTGCCTGGAAGCTTGCATGGGAAGACAGGTTTTATGAAGTTAGAAACTCCTCTAAGCAGGCTTGACAAGTTTGATCCTTTGAAAGAAGCAGTAACCTTTAAAGAGGGACAAATGGTTGTCGATGTGGTTGAAGCCCCTAGATTTCGAATAGGCGACGTATATTATGGACCGTTTAACAATGATTCAAATGTTGAGTTGCCCACGGCAGTTGCGTTATTTCTGTTATGTAAAGGTGCGGCACGAGTGGTGGAATAATTATGTATAACATGCTTTATGATGCGTGGCTGAAAGAAAAGATAAATGCAGATTTACAAAAGCTTCCCAAAGATTTCTATGCAAGGCTAGCTGACTATATCAGGCGGATTCACCGTGAGGGGCGGATGTTGGATGCCAAGTCTGCTAAAGCGCTTCTGACTTGCAAGGAATTGGAAAACGTTACACGGCTAACTAAGGAGCTTGCAATGATGCGTTTCAAGAAGATAGTCAGTTGCATAGCATCCGGAAAAACTCTGGGGAACGAGGCTTTGAGTTTGGAGGAAGAAAGAATACTTCACGGATTGAGAACAATCTTTGAAGAGTTCCAGTCTTTTTTGAAAAATGAGTTACGGGGGAAAACTGCAAAAATTGACGAATTCAAACCTGCTAAAAAAATGGTGCTACGATTTGTCAAAGAATTCCCAACGATAATAGGTGTTGATTTAAAGGTTTACGGTCCTTTTTTGGTTGAAGATGTGGCTACGATGCCTGCTGAAAACGCGAAGGTTTTGGTGGAACAAGGTGTTGCTATGGAGATAGAAACTCGATAGCAATTGGTGTGAATAAAAACTGCTCAACACCTTCTTTGTGTGGACTTTAGCCTGGTTATAGCAAACTTTTTTTGTTCTTTTGTAGAAAAGATTTGCGAACAAACTTGACCAAGAAAACTGAGGGGCACAGAAAACTGGACTGCCTAGGACTTTTCTGTCCAGAGCCTGTTTATCGAACACGACTAGAGTTAGACAAGATGGAAGTAGGCGAAATATTGGAGATCTGGGCTGATGACCCGGCAGCAGAGAGGGATATTCGAAGCCTAGTTAATCGTCTAGGCCACGAACTGTTGGAAATAAAGAAAGACCAAAACAAACTCTATTTTTTGATTAGGAAGAAAAGAAAGGAGAGTTTTTGAGATAAGAAGAGTTTACATGGACCACACTGCTGGTATGCCTATAGATCCGCGAGTCATCGAAGCAATGATGCCTTACTTTAAAGAGTTTTATGGCAATCCTTCTTCACTACATTCGTTTGCTCAAGAGGCCAGAAGAGGGCTAGAAAATTCTCGAGAACAAGTCGCCAAATTGATTGGAGCAGAAAGAAGCGAAGAGATTGTTTTTACTTCGTGTGCCACCGAAAGCAACAATTGGGCTATTAGAGGAGTGGCCGCTAGGAACAAAGAGCGTGGAAATCACATTATAACAAGTAGCATAGAGCACATGTCGGTAATGAATGCCTGCAAATATTTGATGAAGCAAAAATACAGAGTAACCTTCCTGCCAGTCGATGAATATGGCGTAGTCGATCTTCAAGCGTTGAAGACGAATTTGACTGATAGAACGGTCCTTGTTTCAGTCATGTATGCAAACGGAGAAATCGGTACTATTGAACCCATAAGAGAAGTCAGCGAAATCGTGCACAGCAAAAACGCATATTTGCATGTAGACGCCACCGCCGCGCAGGGAAAGATCCCAATAGATGTGCAGAGAGAGGAAATCGACCTGCTAACACTATCCTCAAACGATATGTATGGACCAAAGGGAGTAGGAGCGCTTTATGTGAATAGAGGAACCCGATTAGAACCGCTTCTTTTTGGGGGAGGCCAAGAACACGGATTGAGGTCAGGCACAGAAAACTTGCCAGGTATTGTAGGAATGGCAAAAGCAGCTGAATTGGCAAAGGCAGAAATGGATACCGAAGGCAGAAGGCTAAGCAGGTTGCGGGACAAGTTCATCAAGGGACTCCTAGAAAACATTCCATACTCTTTTCTGAACGGCCATTCAGTGAAACGGTTGCCCAATAATGTGGCAACTCGTTTTAGCTTCATCGAAGGCGAGTCGATGCTTCTTAATTTAGACATGGCAGGTGTATCGGCTTCTTCTGGATCGGCATGTACTGCCAAGACGTTGGAGCCATCCCATGTTTTACGAGCTATAGGGTTAAAGCATGAGGAAGCTCACGGTTCTTTGCTGTTCACTTTGGGCAAGCAAAATAGTGAAGAAGACGTGGAATATGTGGTGGGCTTGCTGCCCGATATAGTTAAAAGGCTGCGTGGCATGTCTCCATTAACGCCAAAAGAGTTGAAGGGACGTGTATAGTGAAAAAGTCATGGAGCATTTTAGGAATCCCCGCAACGTAGGAGAGATTCCAAACGCTGACGGTGTGGGAACTGTTGGAAACCCGGTTTGCGGCGACATGATGACCATCTACATAAAAGTTAAAGATAATCGTATAGCTGACGTGAAGTTCAAAACTTTTGGCTGTGGTGCCGCAGTGGCTACTAGTAGCATGATAACCGAACTTGCTAAAGGAAAAACTCTAGAAGAGGCCATAAAAATCACTCGAAAAAATGTGGCAGACAGCCTAGGCGGTCTTCCCCCTGTGAAGATGCATTGCTCAAATTTGGCGGCAGATGCACTACATGAAGCCATAAAGGATTACCAGAAAAAACAGGAGGAAAAGAAAAAATGACAAAAATCATAAAGTGCAGACAATGCAACATAAAGGTGGCAAACGACAAATGCAAATTTGCAATTTACACGCAAATCGTCAATGGCAAAGAATATCTATTTTGCTGCAAAAAATGCGCTGAGCTTTACGAAAAAAAGAGAAGTTAGAGAACCTTTCTATCTCTTGATTTTAGTTTTAGGTTTTCTAGGCAACAGGTTTTCGAAGGCTTCTTCGTGCTGTATCTCCTCTGACAAAATGTGTTCTAGAAGGTGAAAAGTTCTGACGTCTTTATCGTAGCAGGGAGAAAATTTCTTGATTAAGTTGTTATAAACATCTATTGCACATCCTTCAGCATCTATGACGGCTTTAAGAACGCCCTCAAGGTCTCTTTCGTCTTTTGGAAACACAACTTTTTTACAGTTAGCTATTTTCTGCAAGTCTTCAATATCTCTTTCAGGTTCTCCGCCTAACTCGAAAATTCGGTCTGCTAATTCGCTCAGATGTTCAAATTCCTCTTTAGCTATATCGTCCAGTTTGCTAGCCACATTGGGATAGTTAAGGCCCTCGACATAGTCCGCAGCCCAAGTGTAGTAAAAGAAGGCTATCCACTCGTCTGCGTATGCCGCTTTCAGATCTGATAGCAGTTGATTCAAGTTGGCTTTTACTATTTCTCTACCTTTCTTTCCCATAACAAAACCCATCATCGTAGTTCTACAAGTTAAATAAAAAACTTTCGAACCCTATTTATCATGATTTTTAGCAATGTCTAAGATGGCTCTCTTCGGGCCTTAATCAACACAATTTTCTCAAACATCGACTTTTCCTCGTCGATTATAAGCGCTTGCAGTTTATGCTGTGAAAAATGTTCTAGCGTTTCTTCCACATTTGAAAGGCTAGACTGCACCAACATAATATATCCTTTTTGAGTCAAATATTCCGAAACCCCATCAATGAAACGGTCAATAACTGCTCTCCCAGTCTTTCCACCAGCCCAAGCCTTCTCAATCCAACTTCCACCTTCACTTTCTTCGACAGGCAAATAAGGAGAGTTGAAAAGAATTAGATCGAATTTTTCGCCAGCTTCAACAGACTCAAAAAGGTCGCCCATATAGATTTTAGTTTCAGCCCCAAATCTATTGAGCTCAACATTTCTCTTGGCGCAATTCACGGCATAAGGATTCACATCTATCGCTACCACTCGGCTCGCCTTCTCAGCAGCCAACACCGCTAGGATTCCGCACCCCGTACCAACATCTAAAACCTTAGCATTTCTCTTCACCGAAAGGTTACGAGCTAAAAGAAAGGTGTCCTCCGCTGGGGCATACACGTTTTCACAAACGTCAAAGACGTATTTCCCGAAAAAGACTTTTCTAACTTGAGAGTTCATTAGCCAACACTCCGAATTCTTCAGGGGCCAATTCTCTGACACGCCTGCTGCAAAATGGCAGCCTATCAGCTATCTCAGTAGATGCTCTATTTTCTGACCTATATTTATGGAGAAAGGGAAGAATGGCTTTTCGAACCTTTCTGTTGCGCTGTGTGAATAGGATTCGAATCAACTCGTCAAAAACCTTTTCGTTTTTCACGTGGAAAGGAGGACGTTTCTTGGGTTTCAATCGCACTATAACCGCGTCTACCGTAGGTGGAGGGTAAAACGCTCGCTTGGGAACACAATCCAACAACTCTACGTCGACACGATAATATGTGGAAACAGTAAGACGACTGTAGTCTTTGCTACCTACCGATGCACCCAAGCGTTGGGCAAACTCTTTTTGAAAGGTTACGACAGCGTAGTCAAAGCCCTTATCAAGAAGGAAAAATAGTAAAGACGAAGATATGGAAAATGGCGGATTAGAAACTACCTTATTGAAGGAGGGCAGGATTGTTTTTAGAATGTTCCCAGCTATCAACTCTATATTGTCAAAGCAGGCAAGTTCATGTTGTAAAGCCTTCACCAGTCGAGCGTCCACCTCCACAGCGATCACCTTTCTTGATCTCTGAGCAAGAATGTGTGTGAGAAATCCGAATCCAGCGCCTACCTCTAAAACGATGTCTGATTGCCTCACAGCAGCATAAGAACATAATAACTCCAAAGCGTGGTCGTCAATCATGAAGTTTTGACTTAACCGCTTCTTTGGGAAAACTTCATATTCTCGCATGAGACGCTTTACTTTTTGATAGAGTGTCATCAGAGATTTCACTAGGGCGCTCGAGTGAATAGTCTATATTTGCTTTCTCCCGCCATTTCTTCAAGGATTCGTTTGGTTATCAGCTTAGCTGGGTCTGGAATCTCGGTGCGCCCTCTCAAGTCCTCGAAGCTTTCAAAGGATTTGCGTTCACGCGCATTAATTATTTGCCACATGTACTTCTTCCCGATGCCGGGAATAAGCTCCATGGCGTGCATGCGAGGGGTTATTGCGTGGGCAGTGTTGAAGAAGTTTACAAACCAACGTTCCCGCTTCAAAACGATTTCTTCAATCACATTGGGCAGTTCCATCTTTGCGTTGCCTGTTAACTCGTCAAAACTCACTCTCCCAATTATGTATGTGATTTCGTCTCGCCTTTCCTTCCCAACATAAACTCGATCATGAGGCTTAAGAACCAAGCCTTCTTTCACTATGGCTTCTAACAAAGTGAAGAAGTTTTCGCCTATCACCTGAACTACTGCTCCGGCTCGATAACCAGGTCTGCTACCTGCGCGACCGTGAGGCAGGAAATCCAGTACGTAGGCATATTCCTCATATCTCTTCTCCATAACCTTCTCTCTCGCCCCTTCAAGCCGAAATAACATGTTACCGTGTAGTGCAGGAGATTATTCCTTTTTTCGATGCTGATTCAAAAGGGTTAGAATTTCTTCCAGTTTCTCTGTTTCGACGATTTTTCTGCCGCCCCCCAAGAAAACGCGGATTTCTTCAATGCTTTCGGGCATGCAGTTGGCTATTTGCACTGCTTCATCCTCTTCAAGCTGAGACTCTTCCATTAGGATTTTAACAAACTCTTTAGCAGTTTTCGGTTCTACTTTAGCGAATTTAGCTGCATAATCCATTGCGCGGCGTTGAAACTGATCTAGATTCTCCTCTCCGACTTTTTCCAACAACGCCTTAACTTCGGGCACGGTTAATTTTTTTTCTTTCAACGCCTTTCTAGGCATATTCTTCAACCTCCTATGACTGGAGCTGGAAGTGCTCCAAGTGTTCGGGTCTGACGATTATCTCCTTCACCGCTTTGCCTTGAGTAACGTTTACTATATAGGATCGTCCTTTGCTTTTTTCTATGATGCCAATTCTTCCATGAAAGCGACGGTGAGGCATGCCTTTGTGAACGCTGGGGTTTAGTTTTATAACTACTCGATCGCCAGGTTTGTACTCTCTGAGCAGTTTGCTCAAGCCTGTTTTGCCCTTTTCTCTGGCCTTTCTTCTCAGTAACGAGCGAGTTTTTCGTCGATATCCTTGGGACTTCATTTTTCTTCTCCTGTAACCACGCTTAATACGTCTAATTGTAGAGGTGTAGCTTTAGTTTGAAGGATGCTGGTTACGTTTGGTTCTGTTCGACCCTCGTCTCCAGTAACTAATTCTTTTACGTAGAGGCCTCCTTGACAATGTATTTGCATTTCCGCGCGGTTACGTGACAACCTTTCTACTCTCGCCGCATATATGTATTTTTCTCGTGTCAAATCGGCGCGGCGATGGAGAACTCGTTGAGGTGTCTTTTGGCGGACAATGGAATTAGATAGCGTTTTTTCTACTCTTTCCAATTCTTCGTCAGAAACTTCACGATCAAAACCTATTATAACGCGGTATAGCTTTTCAGCTGCTTCTGCCTTTTTAAACTGCCTAACTATGTTTTTGTCGGCGAACCGAAGCTGGTGCACTTCAATTTTACCTGCGGCGTGTTTGGCGATTGTTTGCTCAAGCCGCTGCAGTTCAATAAAGCGTTTCTTAGGTTCCTTAACTTCTAAAACGAAGGGACGCCCAGAGCCCAGCATGCGAACGTCGACATCTTCTCGCCCGGCACCATGAAAAGCAGTCTCTTTGCCCTTTGTAACTTTCAAGAGTGGAAGACCTATGAACTCTTCAACCGATTCCGGATATCTTCTGCCAGTCCAGCGGCATTGTTCACATCCTTTTCCATCACATTCTCTGCACAACCACCGTGACTGAGAAATGCCACGGGCAAGTTTCTTGTATCTGCCGGAAATGTAGAGAGGATTTATCTGCAGTCTAATGCACCTAGCGAAAGGATTAACGACAATAACAACGTCGGGTGTTCTGAAATCAACTTCTTTGCCAGTAACTTCAGAAATCCGCTTTCCAAGGTCGCGGCTGAACTGGCCTTTCATACTCTCGCCGTAGGTGACGTTGAAGTGTGCTTTGAATTCGTCCTCTTTCTCTGCCACTTTGAAGGGCAATTCAACGCCGACTAATAAGGTAGCAAACTCATAACCTTGCAATTTTTTCAAAACCTCGCCTGCCAACATGTTGATGCCCTCAAGTTTTCCTTCGCAGAGAAAGCATTTTTTCCTTGTTTGGGCGCGTTTTTTGAAACGTTTCAATACGTCTCGAGCCATATCGAAGGACCCATGGGAAGCAATGCTTTTCAATAAAATAATGCCTGTTTTGTCTTTAGAAAGCCCCAGTTGATGTGCCTTCATAGTCAGCAGTAGCTTGATTGCTTTACCACGTTGTTCGTTTTCTACTCCGTATCCTAGAAGAGCGAATTGTCTACCTAAACAATGGTTGCATAGGGGATGTTCTGCCAACATTTGTGTGGCTTTGCTGAGAATGTCCATTTGCTCTGCTGCCTACCTAAATCCCTTGGGAAGCTTTTTTCCAGTAAGAAAGGGAAGCTTTTTGCGCCGTAGTTGTTTCATCATCCGCCGCATCATAGTGTATTGTTGTAGAAGTTCCTTCACGTCTTTCTCTGAGGTGCCTGAGCCTCTTGCAACTCGGCGCATACGAGAAGAAGAAAATATTTTTGGATTTTCTCTCTCCTTCGGTGTCATTGATTGAATGATGACACGCCATTTCTCCAGACGGTCTTGAGCAGTATCGATCATATCGTCTGGGATGTTGTATGACATGCCAGGCAACATTTTTAAGATGCGTTTAAATGGTCCCATGCCTTTCATGGCTTCAAACTGTTCATACATGTCGGTTAGAGTGAATTTGCCGCTGAGAATTTGCTTGGCTTTTTTTTCGGGAACTTTTATTTCAGCTTCGCGCACTTTATCGATGAGACTGTCTAGGTCGCCCATGCCTAAAAGACGGCCTACGAAACGGGAAGGCACAAAGGCTTCAATATCCTCGATCCTTTCGCCAGTGCTAATAAATTTGATTGGAGAACCTATAGCTGCTACGGCTGATAGTGCACCGCCTCCACGAGCAGAACCATCCAATTTGGTCACCAAGATCGAGCCTATAGGGGTGGCTTCGTGAAACGCTTTGGCTTGTATTGCAGCTTGCTGTCCTATAGTGCCGTCTATGACTAACATGACCTCGTCTGGCTTGATGGCTTTCTCGAGCTGCTTCATCTCTTCTATTAGACCTTTCTCTTCTTTGTGGCGCCCAGACGTATCTATTATCACCACGTCTCGGTTCTCAAATTCCTGTAATCCTTTCTTAGCAATGTCCACAGCCTTCTTTGATTTTGTGTCGCCGTAAATGGGAATGTTGACGCGGTTGGCTAATTGTATCAGCTGGTCAAAGGCGCCTGGTCTAAAAGTGTCTACGCATATTAGAGACGGTTTCAATCCTCTCTTCTGTAAATATCGAGCAAGTTTAACTGAAGAAGTGGTTTTCCCGGATCCTTGGATCCCTACAAGCATAATGATGCGGCGTTTGCCTGGCTCAACTTTCAGTGGAACTGGTTTCTCTCCTAAAAACCGGGTGACCTCTTCATAAACTACTTTGACCACGTGTTCTTTTCTTGAGATTCCAGGTGGTAGTTCTTCTTTCAACGCACGATCTTCGATCCGCTTCGATATGTTGAGGACTAGCTGGACATTTACGTCTGCTTGTAAAAGAGCTCGCTGAATGTCGTGTGTAAGCTCTTTTATTGTAGCCTCGTCCACAACTGTGGCTTTAAAGACCTTCTTCAAGGCACCGTGAATGGAAGAGCCGAGACGTTCGAGCGCCATGATTCTCACGGTATTCTTAAAGAACTGCGGACGCTTAAATAGGATTTGGGTTAACCATAACCTTTTATTGCAATTTGTGAAGAATACGAAGTGGAGGAAAAACCTTTGGTTGCCTCTATAAATTTCGTGGAAAAAAAGACTGTTCCTTCTAGAGCAGTTATGCTTTGCGGGTTTCCAGATGTGGGCCTAGTCGGCGTATTAGCCGCATTGCATGTAATATCAGAGCAAAATTTGAATGAAATGGCCTATGTAGATTCAGATTTGTTGCCGCCCATTGTGGTGTTACACAAAGGGCTACCCCATGCACCAATGCGCATATTAGGGAACGACAATTTGCTTGTCATACTTTCCGAAACAGCTATTCCAGCCATGAAAGTGCAACATGTTATACGCACATTTATTGATTGGGCAGAATCCAAAAACGTCAAAATGATTATTCCGATAGGAGGAATACCAGTTCAAAACCGCCAAGAAATCGAGAAACCCAAAGTATTCGGCGCAGCATCAAACGTTGAGATGCTTAGCGTATTAGAGCAAAAAAACATCAACACTTTGAAAGAGGGGTACATGGTGGGGCCGCAAGCACTAATTATGCGTTACTGCGCTGAGCGAAACATTCCAGCCATTGCCCTCCTCCCCCAATCATTCTATAACTATCCCGATCCAGAAGCTTCAGCAGCTGCACTAAAAGAATTCACTAACATCACAGGAATCGAGGTGGACGTTTCAAAGCTGTTTGAGAAAGGAGAAGAGATTAGGCTGCGGACTAAAGATGTGATGAAGCGCACTCAGCAAGAGTTGAACAAGATGAATAAGGCGCAAGAGTATGATTTGCCACTTTACGTTTAGGAGGAGAGAGAAGAGTGTTAAGGCGTAGAAGACGGTTGATCTTCGACTTAATCAACGAGTATGTAGAGAGAATGGAATTACTAGCCGACAAGTTATCACCCATCGAACAGCCTAGCTGGGACATCGAAGCACACACTTTGAAACCATTATGCAATGTATTTATAACATCCGACGAAGTAATTGTTACTGCAGACTTGCCTTTTTCAGATCCCGACTCGATAAAGGTCGACCCCGTTGACGATAGAGCCTTAGAGATTAGCGCAAAAATGAAGCGAAAAATGTGCTGCAGAGATTTAGGTCTCATTCATCAAGAAGGTGAATTCTCCACTTTTAACTGTCAAACCCACATTCCAGTGCCCGTAAACATGGAAAAGAGAAAGAGCAAATATAAGAGGGGCATATTAGAGGTTCGATTGCCAAGAAAGAGAAGTCGTGAAATAAAGTTGAATGAAATCGTCTAAATCTCGTCTAAAGCAGCAGCCACAATAAGTGGAAACGCAATAGTAGCATCACAAATAACTGTAACAGTTTTTCCCTCAGCCCTAACTTTGCTCCAGCTAACTGCTTCATCTAAAGTCGCCCCGCTCAAGCCTCCTGGCTCAGGTCTATCCATGGTGATTTGAACAGCGATATCCACGCCCTCTCTGAAAGTGTTGGCAAACAATGCAAAATGTTTTGGCCATCCCCCGCCTAAGATTATAATGCCTGACTTTTTAGCTTCGTAAATTTTATCCATCAGCCTAGATACGTCGCCAAAGGTATCTAGAACCAGTTTTTTATCCTGTCCGTATATCCAAAGCAGGAACCCCACTATCGAGTCTTGAAGCCCTGGACAAATTATCGGCACGTTTTTCTTGGCAGCTGTCGCCAAAATAGAGTTTCTGCTGGCGATCCGCTTCCCGATTTCCAAAAGAAGCGTCGAAGGAGAAATTCTTTGGCGTTTCTCTTCAGGTATTTCGTCAAGAAGTTGGTTTAGCCATTTCTCCAATTTTCTGAAGGCTTTGTGTTCTATGTAAATGTCGCCGATTCTACCAATGTTTTGTTCTTTTAGTTGTTTATCTGCAGTTTTAAATATCGCCATTTTATGTCTGAAACCCAAAGCTTCAACCATGTCGTGCACCATGTTAGAGCCAGTGGTTATAAGTACGTCTACGTGCCCATCTTTGATGAGTTGAGCAATTATGTTTCTCAAACCACCTGGAACCAACGCCCCTGCCAAAGACAGCATGACTGTGTAATCTGGATCCTTGAACATTTCTGTCACAAGGCTAGCGGCTTTTCCTATTTTCCCCGCACCTAAAACTCCACAATCATCCATCTCTTTAGCCAACTGCGCAACAGTGATTCCACGTTTAAGCTGCATTTGCCTTACGTCTTTCAACATCGTCAACTTCTTCAAGAACATAAAGAGTAAGCGGCTATCCTTTGGTTCGCATGATTTTAGTTCGTCCTAAGATGCGCCAGTATTCGACCTCTATTCCGGAAGATAGCTTGTGTTTTAACTCTTCATCGTCTGGATACGCTGCCTCAAAAACTTCGTAGTTTTCTAAATCCATTATTTGGACAGCGTTAGGCAATAAAGCCAAAACTTGGCCAGTTTTTTTCTCAATCAATGGTACTTCTATCTGAGCGTCCACGGGTTTAACAAAGGTTCGTTTAGAACCGTCAAAGACCCCTATGGCCACAACCCTAGCTTTAGCAGCACCGTGCTTACCAGGTTTAGATTTTGTGATGCTTGTGACACGGCAAGGTTCGTTGTCAGCAATTACATATCCGCCTTCACGTAAAGTTCCAACATCTGCAGGTTTACTCATCGTCTCATCGTCCGAGTTATACAGCAATGTTTAACAACTAAGATAAATAGATTAAGGTTACTGAAACTTAGATGCGATGGGTATGGATTTTAAAAGCGTGGGGCTAACAGCGCGAAACGACAAGAAAAAAGCGTTAGAACTAGCCAATAGTTTGCTTGACCACCTCGAAGAGAGAGGACTTGAAATTGTCGTGGATCCAGAAATTGCAGAACGCATAGACAAAACAGACATGGCTGTGCCTCTAGAGGAGTGGAGACCCGATTTTATCATCACTATAGGAGGCGACGGAACCATACTCAGAACGTGTATCAACATTCCAAAACCGGAGCCTCCTCTACTGGCCATCAACATGGGTGAACGAGGGTTCTTGGCTGAGGTAGCGCCAAAAAAAGCGGTGGGCGCGGTTGACAAATGTCTTAGAGGAGAATTTCTGCTCGAACGCTGCAAGAAATTAGCCGCCACTCTCGAAGATGAAGTACTGCCAGACGCGTTGAACGAAGTTTTTATTTCGGCAGACGCTCCGGTGAAGTTGTTATATGCAAATCTTTGGAAAAACGGCGAAAGAATTTTGAACGTTCGAGCCGACGGAGTCTTAATTGCATCACAGACGGGTTCAACAGGGTATTCTATAGCAGCCGGTGGACCTGTTCTAGACCCTGAAACCGATGTCTTCGTCATAACTCCAGTATGTCCACTCACACCTTTTCCGCCCATTGTTTTTTCTGAGAGCACCACAGTTACGGTGGAAATAGAAAGACCGCGCACGGCGCTGGTTGTGGTGGACGGGTATTATAGAAAAACAATGACAAAACAAAGGCCCAAAATAAAAATAGCCACTTCATCAAACGTGACTTCGCTAATCAGGTTTAAAGAAGAGTTTTACGGGCGCCTGAAGACTCGACTGCTATATCCGAAGGGAAGCCGATGCTGAAAAGAAGCGAGAAGCGAGAGGTGCTTGTTTTGGACACTTCAGCCTTCATAGCCGGGTTCGAACCCCTCTCAGTAAAAGCCTCTCAATATTCGGTTCCCGAAGTAAGAAAGGAGCTTGCCGCCAATTCTTTATCACGAACTAGATTCAACGCCGCCGTGGAAAACGGACTACTCAAAGTTAAAGCGCCTGCAGCGAAATACAAGAAAAGGATTAGGGCTTCGTCGAAAGTGGCGGGGGATATGCGTTTCCTCTCAGAAGCTGACGAACAAGTTTTAGCTTTAGCCATGGAACTCAAAGAAAAAGGTTACACGCCTCACATAGTTACTGATGATTATGCGATACAAAACGTGGCCGACCAATTGGGTATCGAATTTACGTCGCTAATAACTTTTGGCATACGCTACCGTTTCCGCTGGGTGCTCTATTGTCCCGCGTGTCACCAGAGATATCCAGCAGATTATTCATCAGCGTGTTGCAATGTCTGCGGAACCAAACTCAAAAGAAAGCCTTTCAGGAAAACACCGATAAACCGAATGAAGCAATAAAGACAGCACGGTAAAGCCATCGCGATCCCTAACTACATTGGCTAGGCTTTATTTTGGCGAAAAAGAAAAAAGCGATCAAGCCTACTGTTTGCACAGGAATACACCATGAGCTATGCTGAACGCAGAACCATATACTTCGAAGTTCCAGGAAAGCAAAACACCGAGACTTTGTTGAAAACTGTGAAAAAATACGTTAAGGAAGCAGGCATACGAGACATTGTTGTAGCTTCGACGACTGGTGAAACTGGCGTGAAAGCATCGAAACTGCTCAAAGGTTTGAACCTTGTAGTGGTGACTCATCACTTTGGCTTTTCAAAAACAGGAAAGCAAGAGTTGAAAGAAGAAAATCGCCAAAAAATTTTGGCAGAGGACGGAAAAATCTTGACAGCTACACATGCTTTAAGCGGTGCCGAGAGGGCAATTCGTAAAGACTTCAACACTATAGAGCCGCTGGAAATAATCGCCAATACTTTGAGGTTGTTCGGTGAAGGAACAAAGGT
>JBKHJI010000091.1:0-3074 GCA_046538175.1 Bathyarchaeia archaeon
TTTTGATGCAGTAAAGATAGTGTCTTTCAAACAGGTCGTATTCCTTGATGGCGTCTAAGGCAACTTTAAACATGGCGTCATAGTCTTTTGTGAGCAGGAATTTTCCTTCCTTGAGAATTCTCACTTTGATGAAGACTGGGAGTTGCTGAAAGATTTGAACATCGTATTTGTCTGGAATCAAGCTGAGGTATTCCAACTTCTTTTTGCTCATTGAAAGGCTGGTATACTTGTGGGGTTTCAGCATTAAGCAAACGTCTATGTCGCTGGAAGGGCGAGGTTGCTGCTTCGCGTAGCTACCGAAAAGTATGACCGCTGAAACGTCTGGGTCTTTTTTTGCTTTTTCGACGATTTTTTCCAGCCCTTTTTCCATAAAGGCTAATCTAGTTTTGGTTTTATATAAGATTAAGCCAACACAGCATGGCTGCTCAAGTGCGTAGCGGAGCAGGGAACCAGGCAGACTTGGCTGTAAGGAGTTTCTAACTACTGTGGTTTTCTTTGAAGAAATAGTTATTTTAGATTCATAAAGTTTATTTGAAGAATAGGTTCACTTTGCGGTGAAGGTTGTAATGAATGAATATTAAATTGACGAGTGGAATATTGTTCGTTCTTTTGCTCACTTCGGGATTCTGCTTCACTAAAAACCCGTTCGTCGAATCTGTGAACGCTGCGACAGCTGGGCAAATCGCGGTGGCCCAAGCCAAGCCCGCCGCGGTGATAGTGGTTTCGGTGATTTCGGCTTACATTTCTTGGACTTTTGTCGATGACTCTTTGCCCCAAGTGGGGTTGGCGTCGCCTTTACTAGTAACCACCAGCAGTTTTGGCTCAGGCTTCACGGTGACTCCGGATGGCTACATAATAACCAACGGTCACGTGGTTAACGCTTGGAATAGCGAGTTAACCCGGTATTCGGGGCTCTTGCTGGCGTACCTGCAGACTTTGATGCAGGCTAATTTGGCGGCTGGATCTCCTTGGAACTTCGACTATAACCAGTGGCTTGGTTGGCTGGTGGAAGACTTTGTCAAGCCGACCTCCGCCTATCAAGTTACGGTTACCAACTATCAAGTGAACGCCTACGTAGGTGTGGGCAGCGTGGTTTCTGGATTAGGCAATTTGGGGAAGCTTTACAGCGCCCAAATAGTGGACGCCCGCGCGGCTGAAAGCTGGGACCTCGCGCTTTTGAAAGTTACCAAGTCAAACATGCCCACCGTGCTGTTGGGAAACTCGGATCAGCTGACCACTGGGCAGACCATATACTCCATAGGCTATCCCGGCGTAGTCGTGTTTCACGGCTTCCTCAACGAAGAGCAAACCATGGAACCGTCAATTACCTCTGGAATCATCAGCGCTTTCAGACAGACCGCCGACGGCACCCCAGCCATTCAAACCGACGCGGCCATAACCCACGGCAACAGCGGCGGCATGGCGATTAACGAGGAGGGCAAAGTAATCGGCGTAGCCACTTTCGGCTCGTTAACCGCGCAAGGTTTCGAGGCGCCGGGCTTTAACTTTCTGAGGCCCAGCAGCCTTGTCCAAGCGTTGCTTAGCGCTAACGGCGTGCAGAACCAGCAGGGATCCACCGACCAACTGTTCCACGAAGGCTTGGAGCTGTACTGGAACCAGCATTATTCGGCGGCCATCCAGAAGTTTCAGCAAGTGTTAAACCTGTTTCCTGGCCATCCTGACGCTCAAAGCTACATCACCTCTGCACAGGGCGCCATCGCTAGAGGCGAAGACGTGCCCGTGGGTTTGGATGTTTGGCTGTGGATTCTCGCCGCTGCCGCCATAGGCGTCGGCGTGGTCGTCGCGGCTTTAGTAGTTATGGTGAAACGCGGCTTCTTCAGTCGTCAAGCACCTGTGGCTCCTCCGCCTCAGTAGTTGCACCAACGCGGTCCACTTTTTCTTTTTTTGTGTTTTTCTAGTGATTTTTCAGTTTGTCTTTAATGTACGGTTTAACTCGATGAAATCTTGATTCGGCGGTGTTTTTGAGCAGTTAGGCAACTTTTTCAATCTGTTCTTCTAAGACCGTTGGGTAATGTTCATGTATTGTTTCAACGCTGTAGCGTTTCTCCTCGAAGCTCCAAAATGTATTGAACATTGTACATGTATGTGGTTAGGTTGTGATTTCTAAGCCATGGGTTTTTAGTCTTTGGAAGTGTTGGTCTCTAGTTTTCAGTGCGATGTTGTTGGAAATGGCTGTTGCGGCTATGAGTAGGTCGGCGTCGGGTGTTTGATTTTCTTCTTTTTGGAGCTTTTGGTATAGGTTGCAGTAGGTTTCTATAGTTTTGTTGTCGATGGCTCGTGTGTTGAAGCTTTCTTCGAGTAGTTCTTTGGCTTTTGCTCTTTTCTCTGTGTCTAGCCCTTTCAAAACCTCGATGAGTGTAATGGTTGATATAGCTCCTACCTCATGTTTTCTTTTCCGTAGGAGTTCTATTATTATGTGTGTGTCGAGTAAGTTCATCTGAGCGTGAACCTTTCTCTGAATTTCTCGGTGGATTCGGCTATGGTTTTCAAGTCTTCGTCTGTGAGGAGGTTTGCAAGCTGTTTGAATGCATTTTCGCTTTTTAGCCTTTTAACCTCAAGGTACAGTTTGAGGAGAAACTCGCCCCACTCGTCTCCGCCTTTAGCTTTTTCGAGGGCTTTTTTGACCTCGAAAAGGGGCCGAAATTGTTGCGTATCTAGCCGAGCTTGCCACCATGTAGTTACATAACGACATAGCGGCATAGAAGCATTTTTCGCACACCTTAACTAGTGGACGTTGAAAAAAGGAAGCACCTATTGAATCTCTAGACGAAAAGCACTGACAGACTAGTTAAATCTCGGTTTAAATTCTCGGCGAAATTATTGATATTCGAAATAACGCTGAGGGGAAGTATTATCATTAAATCTTAAAAAGGATATGTGAAAGTACTAAAGGTTAAAGAACGTTGGATGGTTAATATTGGAAACAAAGCTCTCTAAGAAGGTTCTTGACCACATCGTTACTAGGCATCCAGAAGTCGCGGCTTACGTTCATGAAATAGTTAAGACCGCTCAAGACCCTGACGTGGTCATAATGAGATTAAGGGGCGAGCTTA
>JBKHJI010000092.1:0-3035 GCA_046538175.1 Bathyarchaeia archaeon
CTGTCAAACCAGCAAAGAAGAGAGAGTTCGGCATCGCCTACGCAACTATAGACAAACCAGTCGACACTTTGAGGGATTTAGGCAATAGGGAAAAGGTTTGGATGAGCCACGGCGACACTGTTTACAACCTTTCCCAAGAATATGAAACCCTAGCTCACACCGAGAATTGTCCAGTGGCCGCCTTCCGCCACAAAAAACGCCCAATTTACGGTTTACAGTGGCACCCCGAAGTGGTCCACACCAAAAACGGAGAAAAAATGCTAAAAAACTTTCTCTTCGAAATATGCCGATGCCAACCTAACTGGACCATGGAAGACTACATCCACAAAGCAGTTGAGGAAATCAAAACAACAGTAAACAACGACAAAGTAATAGTAGCGTTAAGCGGTGGGATAGACTCCAGCACCGCTACTGCTTTGGCTGCCAAAGCTATAGGCAAAAACCTCGCTGCCGTGTTTGTCGACCACGGTTTTATGAGAGAAAACGAGCCAGAATTCGTCAAAAACACCTTTCAAAAACTGGACATGCACTTCGTAGCCCTAAGTGCGCAACAACGATTTTTGCAGAGGCTTAAAGGTGTGGTTGACCCAGAGCAGAAACGACGCATTATCGGCGAAGAATTTGTCCGCGTCTTCGAAGAAGAAGCCCGGAAAATCGGTGCAAAGTATCTCCTGCAAGGCACTATTTACCCCGACAGAATTGAATCAGGATTCCGAAAATTCTCAGACAAAATAAAGACACACCACAACGTTGCCGGCTTGCCCGCTAAAATGGAGTTCAAAGCAGTCATAGAACCATTAAAAGACCTCTACAAAGACGAAGTCCGCAAAGTCGCCCAAAAACTTAGGCTACCCAAAGAAATCGTTAACAGACAACCATTTCCAGGACCAGGACTAGCAGTGAGAATTGTAGGCGAAGTCACAAAAGACAAGCTAAGCCTTGTGAAAAAAGCAGACAAGATCGTCACCGAAGAAGTTGAAAACTCCGGTTTGAAAGATAATTTGTGGCAGTACTTCGCAGTGTTAGTTGACACAAAAAGCACCGGCGTCAAAGGCGACGCTCGGTCCTACGGCTACCTAGTGGCAGTACGAGCCGTAGAAAGCAAAGAAGCAATGACTGCTAGCTTTGCAAAGTTTCCCTATGACGTTTTAGAGAGGATTTCTTCACGAATAACCAACGAAATACCTGAAATAACAAGAGTAGTCTACGACGTCACGCACAAACCTCCTGCAACCATAGAATGGGAATAAACATCCAACATGAAAAATGAGGAATAATGAAATGTTAGAGGAAATAGCCGCCAAAATAAGAGAGACCCAACAAGCCTTCAAACGGCTAAACTACTCGTGGGCAAAGATTTCAGCTAAGGAGTTCTATGATTATATGACTGGAGAGATATTTTCAGAAGACACAACCACGCTTCAAGATGTTTTAGGCAACGAGTTTCTAATGGTCCACGAATTGGCAGAGATGAGCGAGCTTAAAAAAACAGGAAGAAAAATCAACGAACATACACTTGCGGAAACCCCGAAAAAACATGTCTACACTGCTCATTTTTCGGCGTTAGAGCAAGAACTCAACTACGCACTCCTCAAAAAAGACACCTTTTACGCGAAAATTAGGTTAACACAGCATAAAGAAAGCGTCTTAGACACTGATCCGAATCTTCCCGAAGAATTGAGACCGAGAGCAGAAAGAATTTTGGAGAAATATCGAAAGCTCATAGAAGAAGCGACAACGCAACATGTATAGTCGCACATTTATGAAAGAACTAACGACTCATTGCCTTTTTTGAAGCAAATGGATTTTTTCGGTGTTTTTGACAAAGTTTTTAGTCAAGAATAACAGAATCTTAAACCCTACAGGGAGAAGAAAACGATGAAAGCTTTAATCTTGGCTGGAGGATTCGCGACAAGATTACGCCCCTTAAGCTGTTCTAGACCTAAACTCCTATTTCCAATAGCCAATCAACCGATTCTCGATTTAACGTTGGAAAGACTGGCAGCCAACGGCGTGAAAGAGGCTGTTTTGGCAGTGAATTTCATGGCAGACGCTCTTGAAAAAGCCTGCGGGCAATCGCGATACGGAATAAAGCTTCACTATTCTAGGGACGCCCCCTCAGATTCTGAAAACGGACAGTCCACCCAGCAGGCTTTAGGAACCGGCGGACCAGTAAAACAAGCCGAGGAGTTATTGGGAAGAGAAGAGCCTTTCTTCGTGTTAAATGGCGACATATTAACCAACACGCGTTACGTAGAAATCATGCAAACACATAGAAGAAACAAAGGCATTGGAACCATCGCACTTCGCAAAGTTGAAGATCCTAGTCGCTACGGAGTAGTGGAGTTAACAAAAGAAAATCGTGTCACGAGATTCGTCGAAAAACCAGACGAAGAGGCGTCCACCAACCTTGTAAACGCAGGTATCTACGTTTTTGATCCACAAATCTTTGAGTATATTCCGAAAGGAAAACGATGCTCTATAGAACGAGAAATATTTCCCAAACTCGCAGAAGAAAGGAAACTTTATGGCCACGAGATCAAAGGCTTGTGGATGGATGTGGGAAAACCAGACGACTACATCAAGGCTAATAGTCTTTGGCTCGAGGCCAAAATGGAAAACAACTATGTTTCGCCGAAAACGGAGATCCAGAAATCGGTTCAAGTTAAACAACCAGTAGCATTTGAAAAAGACGTAACTATAGACGAAAAATCTGTTATAGGTCCAAACGTATCCCTTGGAAAAAAAGTTTGCATCGGAAAAGGAGTCCACATCAAAGATACAATCGTTTTCTCCCACACAACAGTCTCAGACTATGCCAGGGTACAGGGCACCATAATAGGCGAGTCGGTCACTATAGGAGAAAGGGTGAAAATTGAGAAAGGCTGCTTAATAGGGGACAACGTTATAATCCACAACAACCTCACGCTCGCTCAAAACGTCAAAATATGTCCTTCAAAAGAAATCTCCGAAAGCATACCCTCATCTCAATGCATAATGTGACGTGAGTGTGCAAAAATGGAAAAAACAAAGAG
>JBKHJI010000093.1:0-3023 GCA_046538175.1 Bathyarchaeia archaeon
AAAAAGGATTAAGGCGGTGACGGTGGCCGTCTTTCTTCTTCAAACCGTAGTCTGATTCCGCCAATTCTCGGAGCAAGGAAATTGTAAATCACTGCTATAATCAAGCCTTGTATTAGCCCTCCTATGAATCCCATTATGGGCATTATTATGATGGCACCTGCGCCGAACAGTAAACCTAATCCTGCAAGGTTTATGTCAGTCCCTGTCGGGATCATTGAGAACATAGCAGTCCAAAATATCGCCATGAAGATGCCAGCTATGAACCCTATTACTGCGTTAATTGCACCCATCATCACCGCGAAAGGCACCGCAGGAATATTCCTTATTGTTTTTTCTTCCATATTAACGCATCCACAAACTATCTTCTCTTGAACGCTCTAAATATAAGACTTTTCACGAGTTGTGACTCAACTCCTATGAATTTTTAGCGAATTTATCAACAGCCCGACGCATCAAAAGTCTCGTCAACGTCACAAATCTAACTCTAAGTATCCATAGTTTTGTTACATGGCAACTCGTTGTTAAAAATGAATGCATTAATCAGTTAAGAGGCTTAAGGCAGCATCTTCCGCCTTTTCCATAACTTCTTCTTCGTCAAGTGTTTTCACTTTGCGATTCTGCATCACTATCTCGCCGTCCACGATTACCGTGTCAACATCGCATCCTCGACAAGAATAAACAAGATTCGCAAACACGTCGTGCAGCGGCGTCAAATTAGGCCTCTTCAAATCAACCAAAATAATGTCCGCCCGTTTTCCAACCTCTAACGAACCTATTCTTTTTTCTAACCCTAAAGCTTCAGCCCCATCGAATGTGGCCATCTTCAAAACTGTCTTGTTCGGCATAATAGAAGGATCGCCATATTTCGTTTTTTGAAGCAACGCAGCAATTTTCATGCTTTCAAACATGTCTAAACTATTATTGCTTGCAGCTCCATCGGTACCCAAACCCACAGTCACACCGAGGTCCATCAACTCTTTAACCTTTGCCACACCATGAGCCAACTTAGTATTCGCAACTGGGTTATGTGCCACCTTCACACCTCTCTTCGCCAGAGCCAACATGTCTTCACGTGTTAGATGAATGCAGTGGGCTGCAAGCACGTCATCACCTAGAAAACCCAACTTCTCCAAAAGCCTAACTTCTGAAACACCATGTTCCCTCATAACCTTATGGGCCGCCTCTTTTGACTCGGCAAGATGAATGTGGATCCCTGCGCCTAGCTGCGAAGCCTTCTCCCGCACTTTAGCTAACAATTCTTCGCTGCATGTGTAAACCGTGTGGGGACCCAGAAACGTGGTGACTCTTCCATCGGCGTATCCTCGATAGTTTCGGGCGAACTCGACAGCCGTCTCGAACATTTTTTCTCCTTTTTCCCGATCGCCTGTTTCGATGATTCCTGAAGCTAACGCAGCACGCAATCCAGCTTTTTTCACCGCTTGGGCCACTTCAGACATGTAGAAATACATGTCAGCGAAGCATGTTATACCGTTTTTTATTTGTTCAAGGCAGCCTAAGAGAGCACCGACGTAAACGTCTTGAGCTTTAAGCTTTGCTTCTCGGGGCCAAATGCGTTCTCTTAGCCACTTGTCTAACGGTAGGTCTTCTGCTAACCCTCTGAAAAGTGTCATAGCCAAGTGGGTGTGGCAGTTGACTAGGCCAGGCATAGCGAGTTTTCCGTGGGCTTCAAGCATTTTTTCGGCTTTTATCTTTGGAGCGTCTGCGACGTTGCCTACGTAAGATATGACGCCACCCTTCACTGCGATTAAGCCTTCTTTAATCAGGTTGGGGGGCGTTATCGGTAAAACTAGACAGTCTTTGATTATTAGATCGGCTTCTTCGAAAGTCATGTTGCCTTCGCATTCTAAGCGAGGTCTTCTCTACTTAAAAATTACACTGTCAGCAAACATCAAAATGACTGGTCTAGACAGTGAACTGTAAGGAAGAGACTCGCCGAGCATGTAGAAGATGCTGGGGGAGGGAAAGTTTACTTTTCGGCCGCGGAGGTTTTCATTGTGGAAGACATCGGTCCCTGCAGAATGCTGCTGACTCCGTTTACTAGGTTTTTGCTTATTCCTATGTTGCTTATTTTGCGGCAGATGTGATTCAACGAGTTTTCGGTGAAGCTTAACAGGTTTTGGCCTTCGTTAGTTAGTTCGTAGACTTTTCTCGGCCTTTCGTTGTTGAGGTCCCATTGGCTTTTGATGTAGCCTTTCTCTTCTAGACTGTTTAAGAGTGGATATATTGTGCTGGGGCCGAAGTAGACGCCGAAGTTTTTGCGGATGGTGGAGATTATTTGGTATCCATGCATAGGTTTGGAGTTTAAGAATTGGAGTATGACAAGGTCTAAGAGTCCCTTCATCAGTTTGTTTTGAACTTCTCTTTTGGTTCTTCCCATTTTTTTTGCCTCTTGTATATGCGTTGAACAGTTGGTTTGTTCACCGCGTGTACAATATGTCTCTTACGAGACATGTCTCAAGACTTGTTATTCATTAAACCATCATATAAGCGTTAATGCGACCACAAGTCATAAAAGAGCATACCAACAAAACACACATGTTCTAAAAATCCAACAACACCCACGAGGGAAAACCATGAAAACAACCGAATACACTTCATCGGAAAAGTGAAAACAATGACAAAAACCCTCAAAGACGAACTTGTTCAACGCATATTCAGAAACTTTCTCGACATCATGGTTTTAAAACTCGTACAAGCTGAACCAACATGGGGCTACAAAATAATCAAAGATGTAAAAGAAGAACACGGAATAAAACTGCGCCACGGCGCCCTATACCCACTCCTCAACGAGTTGGAGAAAAAAGGATTTCTTAAAAGCCGAAAAGAAGCCAAAGGAGGCCGCGTCAGAAAGCTTTACGAAATAACGTCGAAAGGTATGAGACTCGTAAATGCATATCACGAATTCCTCGAAGAGCAATTACAAAATGAGATGTTTGTGTAAAAACTAGGCAGTGTCCTACTTCAGATTTGTTAATATAGGGCTTCTTGTTTGTAGAATGTTA
>JBKHJI010000004.1:0-48580 GCA_046538175.1 Bathyarchaeia archaeon
CCGCAACTGCCGAAATACGTAGATCTAAACTAGACAAGGGATGTTCAAAGAAAAAAGCTGGCCTACAATGCAAAATCCTAATGTAGGCCGTATCGACCGATTTTTGACAAGTCTCATATCAACTGCCATACTCCTCTAAAACGTGGAGAAACAAAATGCACGAGTTCTACGTACCAATTCTAGAAGATGAAACCGGCGGCTACATAGCCCTGGTGCCTGCCCTGCCTGGCTACCACACTCAAGGCGACACGCTGGAAGACCTCGTGAAAAACGCAAAGGAAGCCATCGACCATTACATGGAAACCCTGACCCAGCAAGATAATTAAATAAACCCACCGCGGCAATACGGTTAAACTTGCTGAAGGAATGAACCTAGGTGAGCAAAGCAATCATAATGGCTAAGGCGTCAGCTAAAGGCAGCTTCAACCTTTTCTGGGGCTTAGCCACTTCCACAATCATCTCCGCCGTAGGCGTCATACTCCTAGCCCGCCTTCTCTCTCCACCCGAATACGGCATAGTCGCCATCGCCATGATAGCCCCCAGCCTCATCACCATATTCAGAGACTGGGGAACAAACTCAGCAATAATAAAATACACCGCCCAATACCGCGCCGAAAACAAAGCAGCCCACATAAAAACCATCCTAACCAGCGGACTCGTATTCAACACCGTCTTAGGCGGAGCCCTCACCCTCCTCGCCTTCACACTCTCAGGCTTCTTGGCAACCAACGTCTTCCAACGCCCCCACATAGAACCCCTAATCCAAATAGCCTCCCTCACCATCTTCGCAGGAGCCCTAAGCACAACCGCCCAATCGGTCTTCACAGGCCACGAAAGAATGGAACTCTACAGCACCACCATAACACTCCAAGCCACCATCAAAACCATCCTAGCACCAGCCCTAGTGATAATGGGCTACGGCGCCTTCGGAGCAATCCTAGGCACCACAATAGCCACCATAACCACGGGGCTAATCAGCACCACACTCCTATACCTAACCCTCTACAATAACTCGCCCAACCCAAACAATCAAACAGCAAAAAAACTAGAAACCCTAAAAACCATAAAAACCATGCTCAAATACGGCTTACCCCTCTCAGCGTCAATAATCCTAGCAGGCTTTCTCATGCAATTCTACAACCTCCTCATAGCCGTCCACTGCACCGACACCGCAATAGGCAACTACCAAGTAGCGGTAAACTTTTCAGTACTAGTCACCTTCTTCGCTACCCCCATAGCCACCGTACTCTTCCCAGCCTTCTCCAAACTCAACCCCCACAAAGAAACCGAAACCCTAAGAAACGTCTTCCAGTTCTCCGTAAAATACGCCGCCCTCCTCGTAGTACCCGCAGCCACCGCCCTCATCACCCTATCAGAACCAGCCATCATCACCCTCTTCGGCCAACAGTACACCGAAGCACCCTTCTACCTAGCATTATACGTCGTCATATACCTCTACTCCGCCTTCGGAATGCTAAGCCTAGGCAACCTCCTAAACGGCCTAGGAAAAACCCAAGTCACCCTAAAACTCACACTCACCAGCTTTGCCATTGGACTTCCCCTAAGCCTATTACTAATCCCAAAACTCGGAATAATAGGCCTAATCATCACTAGCATAATCGCACCAATACCCACCCTCCTCATAGGACTCTGGTGGATACGAAAACACTACACAGCCACAATCGACTGGACAGCATCAGCCAAAATACTCCTAGCCTCAACCCTCGCCGCAGCAACCACCCACATCGCCATATCCCAACTCGCCCTCCCCAACTGGACAAAACTAATCATCGGAGCAACCATCTTCCTAGCCACCTACCTAACCGCCGCCCCCCTAATAGGAGCAATAAACAGGACAGACACCCAAAACCTCAAACAAATGCTAAACGAACTCAAACCCCTCCACACCATACTCGAACCCCCCCTAAACATAATTGAAAAACTAACACGCCAAACCTAAAACACAACCATAAACCACCCACAAAACACCAGCAAAAACAACCTCCCCCAACACATAAAAAACACTTCATGAAACACCACGAACTTCATAGGCAGAAGAAGAATATACAGAAGCAAGTTTGACCAGAACAGGATTAAGGCTTCAACGCATGGAATATTACCCCGACGCCACAAAATTCAGAAGAATCTAGAAAGGGCCGAAAGCTGAAAAGAAGCACCAAAACTCTTATTAAATCGGAAAAAGCAACTTTATTCGGTGAATTCGACAAATGCAAAAAAATCGAGTCGGCTCGAAAGGCGAACTGTTCCCCCCAAAAGAAATCAGAGAAAAACTGGGACTTCAAGCTCACGCAAGGGTCATCTACAAAATCGAAGACGGCAGACTAGTAGTTGAACCCGTCCCAACCCTCGAAGAAGTAACAAAGGAAACACCGTCTGTAGAAATAACCCTCGAAGAATTCCACAAACACAGAAAGGAACTTTCTCGGAAGGCCGAGTCTTGAAACTGCTGTTAGACACCACATACCTCCTACCAGCCATAGGCATATCCATAAAAGAACTCCCAAAAAACGTGACCACCAAACTAATGCAAAAAGGAAACCAAGTCGCCATCTGCGACATAAGCATCTTCGAATTGTCAGCCAAAGGAGCAAAACACGTCAGCGCAGGAGCACTCCCCCCTGAAAGGGTAACCAGAGGCATAAGAGCAATCATCTACAATGAAACAATAGAAACGATTCCAACATATGACAGCACACTCTTGCTCACAGCCTTTAAACTCAGAAGCATGCTCAACGACTTCATAGACTGCCTAATCCTCTCAGCCGCCATAAACCACTGCGACACCCTACTAACCGAAGACCACGACATTCAAAAACTGAAGAAAAACAGAGAATTCACCCAACTCCGCAAGGCAATAAATCCCAAATTCAAGATTCAATCGGTAACCGAAACTCATTAACTTCAACGCCAAATGCTACTCAAAACAATCTTACCCTAAACCTAACATTTTCCGACCAGCACTACCGCGACTGCATTAAACCTAGACCAAAAAATAATCTCATCCGACAAAGCATACGACAAAATACAAGGCTTAACACGCATCAAACCATGGCACTGTCTAACTTTTCACCAGAAAACAACCATAAAACCACACCAAAACCCAACAGACAAGCCCACCACGGCCACCAAAACTCAAAAACAGCTAAAACATAAACAAACCATTTCCAGCAAAGCCACATTTTTATATCGCCGACAAACTTAACCATTACCTATGCTCTCCCCAACAGTCATCGAACAGATTCTCAGCCTGATCCTAGCCATGATATTAGGCGCATTAGTAGGCGTAGAGAGAGAAATCACCCATAAACCAGCCGGCCTGAGAACCCACATGCTCGTATCCCTCGGCGCATGCCTCTTCACCATAATCTCATTAGACGAAACCTTCATCGCCGAACCCACCAGAATAGCCGCAGCAATAGTCACAGGAATCGGCTTCATAGGAGCCGGCACCATAATCGGCGAACGAGACAGAATCGTAGGCATAACCACCGCAGCCAGCTTATGGGTAACAGCAGCAATAGGCCTAGCCGCCGGAGCTGGAGCCTACACAATGGCCATCACAGCAACCATAATGGTGGTTCTAGCGCTCTCGTCAAAATTCATCCTAAAAAGCCTAAACATCCAATAAAAAACCGAAACCCATCTTCTACAACTACTATCGGCGTACCCGTGCGAGGCAAAGCCTGCGTAGAGCCTTATCAACGTCGTGCAAGCCAAGTCTCCTAAGAGTTTCACCTTTAGGTACACCGTTCTCGTCCCACCCAGCCTCCTCGTAATACTTCCTCTTATCGGCGTCTACCTCAATTCTCTGAGGAAACCTCCCCTTGTAGGGTCCCGAAGGCAAAGGCTCATAAAATCTAAGCGGATTATCATCATGAACTTTTGGATCCCACTTCAAATCGGGCCCACCTAACAGGAGCAACGCCCGCTGCAACTGCAGTATCCTCAACGCCTTCGAATTGCACCATTCTTCAGGAGCCAACTGTTCTCCCGTGACCGCCTCGTAAAAATCGAATCTCACTTGGCGTTTTAAGCCGAAACCGTTAAAATTGCAGTAAACAGCGGAATCGTTGAAAATCTCCCACAACTCACTACCAGAACCATCCAACGGCAACGCCGCTGTCGAGGTGTGGTCTCCGCCTTGAACCGAACACGCATAAGAAATTATGTGGGGATAATCCTTTCTGCTACGAATTCCATGAGCGCCAATACTTATGCCCTTAGACTGCACTGCATACTTTAAAACATCCACATTTTTCCTCTTCGCAATGCTCAAAGCTGCACGATACGTTCCTTCAGCCAACAAGTCACCTATGCCCTCTCTCAAAGCAATTTTCTTAGCCAAAACGGCAAAGGCTTCAACATCTCCCCATTTAGGCGCTATACCGTCCAAATCCTCCTCAGTCAATATTCGCCGCTGAAAAAGCTCGGCAACAAAACCCAACACATTACCGGTTTGTATGCCGCACAAACCTAAATCGTCAATAACCGAAGTGAGAAACACGTTTTCTTCAGGACTGAAAATCCCCAAGTTCGAACCCAAATAAGCCTGCAGCTCATAATCCGGATTATCAGTTATTGCCCCCTTAAACTTTCCAGCTTTCACCATCGCTATCTTTAAACAGCAGGTTGGACAGCCAAAGTCAGCCCAAAACCGCTTTATCCACACCCTGTCTTCAAAGCTAGCCACACCAAAACCTTTTTCATCATGCCATTCTTCCTGCCAGTTACGCACGGGTTCCGAACTCGTTTTGGCGCCCACCTCATAACCAGCTGCACCGGTCCCCCAACGCCGCCACAAATCCTTCGAATAAGCGTTCTCACAAACAACTTCAATCAGCCTAACCACCTTCTCCAAATCAGCCACAGCGGGCAACGGACCAGTGCCCTTAACCGCAACCGCCTTCAATTTTTTAGAACCCATAACTGCACCGTAACCACCATAGCCCGCAGCATGCGTCCACTTCGCCGCCACCACCGCGGTGCGAACTTTATTCTCTCCAGCCTGACCTACATACAGTATCGAGGGTTCTTTGAATTCGCCGTACCTAGGAAAACGCTCAGCCAAAAGCCCTCTACACTCCTTCGTAAGAATTCTAACAGTCTCTTTCGCATCTTTACCCCAAACATGCCCGGCATCCCTAATCTCAACATCTGAATCCTTAATGAAAAGATAACACGGTTTCTCTGCTTCGCCAGAAACTATTAACCCATCGTATCCAGCACACCGCAGCTCAACTCCAAACTCTCCGCCCACAGTAGAGCCCACTACGCCGTTGCTTTGCGGAGACTTGCCAGAAACACAAATCCTGCCGCCTGGAAAATAGCCAGTCAACGGACCAGCTAAAAACAGAAGAATATTCTCAGACCCCAATGGATCTACTTCTTCCCATTCACCGCCCAGCCTATCCCACAAAATCTTGGTCGCTAAACCTCGACCGCCAACATAATCCCTCAACACCTCGTCGCCGAACACCACATCCTTAATGCTCCGCGAAGAAAGATCAACCTCCAAAAACTTGCCAGCGTAACCTAACATCACACAAAATCCTCCGCTTTTTCACCATACAACTTAAACGCTAAATCCCGCGTCGTCTCCTCAGGCCTGCGAGCATATAGCTTATACGCCCGATTAGCCCTAGGAACCACTTTGAGCACGTTCCACTCTCCCTCACGGCACACTTGGACACATTGGGGATCACCTTCACATAAATCACAAATCAAAACATAGCCTTCCTTCGGATGCACATGAGGGATCCTCCCTGGACAAGCGTCTATACATTTTCCGCAGCCAGTACACTTGTCGGTCTTAACTAAAACAGCCCCCGTTTTATCGCTTATCGACAACGCTTCAAACGGACAAGCATCCACACACGGATAATCTTCACATTGAGCACAAAAATGCGGAAACTCGACACCTGGAACAAGCATAAAAACTCGGATCCTAGAAGCTTCTGGCCAGATACGCTTTTCATGATAAAGCGAACACGCAATCTCACACTTCCGACAGCCACTGCACCTAGAAAGCGCCCGCGCAATCCAAATCGGTTCACTGCATTCTTTCTTTTTAGGCATTACCAAACCTTCTTCTACGAAGTTGCAGAAGTTTCTGTAAAACTGAAGCACAATTTAAACATAACGTCAAGCCATACAATTCATCTAAAACAACCAACACGCAAGAAGAAAACTCACAATAATGCTCCAGCAACCTTTTTACCCAATTCTCTACATGCCTCAAGCACTTTATCGTCCGGTTTGTAGTTACCCAAAACCGGAGGTGCTGCTACGTTCATTTGAAACTTGTTCTCCAAAATCTCCAACACTTGCCTAGGTGCTTCACCACTCCAACCATAAGAACCAAAAGCAGCAGCAATCTTACCCCGTAACATAATATTGTTTTTCGCCGCTTTTTCCAAAAGATTTTGAATATCCAAAGTCATGTGACCATTATATGTCGGGACACCGATTATCACGGCATCTGCTTTTTCAAGTTCTTCAGGCTTAGCGTGATATGTGAGAACAACTTCTACATCTTCAACAGTTTTTGCACCTTCCTCAACAGCCCGCGCCATCAGCTCGGTGTTCCCAGTTTTAGTGTTATAAACTATCAGAAGCCTCGGCATTGCAAAATAACTTCGGAGAAATACTCACTTAAACATTACCTCTAAAAACGTCAACACAACGCAGGAAAAAAAAGACTCGAACCGCAACTTAAAAACGACTGCAACTCCACATACAAATGATTTGCACAGAGTGATTTCGACAAAAGCTTTTTGTTTCCACTTGCAAAATATTTCCAACCCAACAATCGAAGAGTTGACCTCTATAATGTACAATTCAAACACTGTAGTCATAACAGGATTCGAATCCTTCGCTGACTTCCAAGTGAATCCTTCATGGGAAGCCGCAAAGACATTTGACGGAAAAAAACTAGGCTCATTCAAAATTAGATCTTTTAAAATACCCCTCGCATACAAAGAAATCAAACCAACAATAAACAGGATAATAGACTCCCAAAAGCCAGCCGCCGTAATCAACCTGGGACAATCATATCGCACTCTAATCTCTTTGGAAAAAGTAGCCATGAACTTCGCAGATCTAACAGAATCCACGGTTCTCTACAACTGCGGAACCCGCCCAAAAGACGAAACTCTTGAGCCCAACGCGCCTACTACATACTTTGCAACACTGCCCCTCCGAAAAATCCTCGGTAAACTACACCAACACAACATCCCAGCCGAAATCTCTTACAATGCAGGCACGTTTGGGTGTAACCAACTGTTCTTCCACACAATGCACAAAATACACAAAGCCAAATTGAACATACCCGCGGGATTCATACACGTTCCAAGTTTACCATCGCAGGCAGCACAGCTACAAAGAACAAGAAAAGCCAAAATCCCCAGCATGAGCTTAAGCACAATTATCAAAGCCCTCGATATAGCAGTTAAAACAACACTCGAAAATTTAGAAACACGCAAACAGCCTTAGTTTTCAACCAGAAATCACAAGGCTTCTAGAAACGAACACAGCTTTCTCTTAACCTTTTCAACAATTTCGTCAGTCCTATAAGGAGACAATTCAAGCGTTTTCAAAGGCTTCAACAAATTCACCACATTTACGGATTTTTCCTCTTTCAGCAAACCCGTGGACAATTTTAGCGCTGAAAGATACTTATCTGGATCATACGCAAAAACATACCCAGGGCAAACCGCCAAAACAACGTCCAGATTTCTAACACCCTCCCAAGGCAAAGCCACATCGGCATAACTCTCATAAACCAAAGCATCACAAAGCGCAGAAATTTTCCTATGTGCAAGCTCAATGGCTCTATTGTAATACGTATTAACAACCTCATTAAACTGCTGAACAGTCTCGATACGTAAAACTTCCACGCCAGGTTTAAACAGCTTAGCAACCAATCCCTCCTTCCCATACCTAAAAGGCAAAGCATCATTAACCACCACAATTTCTCTAGGCGTCTCAGCCCACAAAGATATCCTGTCGACAATAAAATAAGGAAGCGCAATCAAATCCGGCTTCAAGCGAGGAGGCGGTGTAGCCCACAACTTATGAATTGGGTTAACAAGCTCTTCACAAAGACCTCCACTCGAAGCATTTCTCAACAGCATAGAGTCTTTTCCGTAGAGACGCCCTCGACTCAAGGCTTCATAAACAACATCATAATCATACCACAAAGTGTTACCTGCCTTAGGCTTAAAGCCACAAGCCATCACACCTTTATCTCTGAGTAGAAACAACAAGGCTTGAGCAACAGTTGTCTTACCGGCATCTAATTCCCTCAACCCTACAATTAGAACCCTCCGTAAACCCTCGATAAACATGCAATCCATCCCACTCATTAACCGAAGCAGAAACCACCCGATTCAAAAAATACCTTCAAAGTGTGACCCCTCAATTCTGAAGCCATCACCACACCAGATAAAATGAAAAGTTTCCTGCGCCGTCATAGCAGCGCCGTCAAGTCACGATCAATATTTTCCAATCTGTTTCCCCACCTTGTAATAAAACCCTTCTTTGCCAACCCACTTAAACAGCAAGCCTTGCTTCCAATCGTAATCGTCATCGACATGCACCGCTTGAATCTCACCGATAAACCAAACATGATCCCCAGTCTCTACTTCTTCAACAACTTTGCATTCAATGTTAACAGGCGATTCTTGAATAAGAGGGGCAAGCACTTTGATTCCCTGTTCAGCAGTAAGCCCCGCCAACTTGAACTTGTCCGAATCTCGCCCTGACCTTTCTCCGCAGACCTTCACCGCTTCAATAAGCCCTTCATCGACCACGTTAACCACGTATTCTCGACTCTTCTGAATCAAATCATAAGAATGCCTAGACGGAGCCACACCGACTCCCACCAACACGGGATCCCCCGAAAAGAAAGCAAACATACCAATCGATATGATATTCTTCTCTCCATTATACGCAGTCGACACCAAATACACCGGCCTAATAGGCAACTGCCTTAAACCTTCTCGAACAGGATACTGTTTTTTCATAACAAAGCCCTCACGCGAATAATGATCCACTTCACACCCTATATTTTTTGCGGATACAAGACTCTAAAACGCTTCAAGTCGCACTACGAAATATCTACTAGCAACGCGTTAAGCGCCATGCGCTTAGCTACAGACGAGCCCCCCTTCTTCGGCAAAACATTAGACCAACTAAATGGTTTCATGTGCTCGAATATACTCTCTAAACAACAGTTTGTCTTTGTTGGGATAATATTTCAAAGCATTTCCAACTTTTGCATGGATCCGCTTCATTATAAGAATTTCAAGCAGACTAGACCCCTCCCCAAAAATCTTCTCAACAGCATCAGCAAACTCTTCAATTTTGTCAGGAATCTCAAACTTCTTGACTCCAAATTGCATTTCTAGAAGGCAATAGAAAGCTTGTTTCGACGATTCGCCAAGTGAAGATAAGCCCTCATCTACTGCTTCTAACAGAAATCCTCTAAACTTCTCGTTAACCACGTTTTTCCGCTTCACTAGGGTTTCAAAACTGTTGCTGTCTTCAAATGTAAGCCAGACGGAGGCCTGTGAAAGCGCTCTCGTCTCGTTGCATAAATTTCTATTTTTCATTCAATCACCTTTTTGTAGTTTTGTTGAACTGTTTTTTTGAGCTACCCACATACATATCCTATCGCACGACTCAATATATAATTTCTGTCGACCCCCGATATATTTCAAAATTCGATATATGCACGAAAACAGACCCATCACCAAAAACTACAAGGATCTCAGCTTTTCTCCAGTCACGGAAGACGTCGCCACACTCTTACACCCACCACAGCGCCAATTCCACTCAAAATCGCCGACATCACTATAAACGACATAAAAATCTCAAAAGGAACCACCATCAACTCAAGCCATTCAACAACAGCAAAGTAAGCTGCAAAACCTGTGATCAAGCTACTCAAAACCGACGACGTTGCCACCCGCACTGTAGAGGGACTCCCCCAAACCTTGAAAATCGTTAGAAAAAAATCGAAAGACCCTCCACGTAACGCAAAAAGCACCAAAACTATGGGCATCCCCGTGTAAACAGCATCAAGCAACCCAGCTATCAAACACGTGTAGGTAGCCCCGCCTAATCTATGCACCGTCAAAGCCGCGACGGTGATAAATAAAGCTGTCAAAACCTGAAAGAACCTACTAGTCGGAGGAGGTATCAACTCCACCAAAAACACCAAAACACCAAAAACAGCAGGAACAGTAAACCTAAATTGACGCAAGCCCTTCAAAGAGGCAGATTTCATAGACCAAACCAACACACACTTTGATAAATGAACTCATATTTCAATAATGCTATAAGCACTTACCCCTCCAAAACAGTAATGTTGGCCCTCCACCAAAAAAAGGTTTGTTTGATCATGGCTGAGAGGGGGCATAGGAGGGATAGATGAAGACCCCCTCAGCTCAGTAACGCCTTCTCCTTTCTCCAAATTACGGCGTCCAAGTAATAGTATGTTACCCACGGCAAATAAATGGGTTACTACTCATATTGGAATATGTCTAAGCCGAATTATTCTTGCACCCTCAGCATTTCAACTATGGAACTTCACTTTTAGGGTATTCTCACAACGTTCTTTAATGATAAGACATGTTTGAAGAGATCGGCATCTCTGCATTGACGATGCTCATTGCCATATTTTGGATAATTCTAGCTTTGATAATAGTTTGGGGAGCCTTGTGGCTTCGTTTTCTAAAAAACGCTAAAAAAAGTATCTAGGAAAATCGACTGCTTATCTGAATCGAAATAGATTTAAGTCTAACCTCTGTTTATGCATTTTGGCGTCTTTGCCATGCAGCCCTGGTAGTATAGTCCGGTCGCAGTGTGTGTTTTTCAGCAATGCCGGAATAGTATAAGCGGCTGTCGCCCGCTCGACCCGGGTTCAAATCCCGGCCAGGGCGCCAATGTTTGACTTTCTCGGTTAATTCATCTAGGCAGTCCACACAAGTCATATATTTCTAATTGTGGTTGTCCAGATTATCGTGCCTATCAGACATTACGCCCACAATATTTTTCTACCCATTAACGAGTCAGACGTGGCTGAAAAAAATTTTCCGGTCTTCGGCAAACGTTGCCTGATGATTTTTCGGAGCATTTTTCTCGTGGCTCTCAGAAAAAAGACAAGTGAGAGTCCACTGAAGGCATATTTGTTCACTTATCAACGAGTTTGACGCCCGCTTGAAAGCATTTCTCCATCAAGTTCCTGTCGTATTTAACGCCGCCGAAAGCTTCGTCGCTGTGTGAATAAAGAATTGTTTCGATGAGTTCTATGTTCGCCCAATTGAAGAAGCCTCTAACGGTTGTTAATATGGCCTCAAATTCTTGTTCGGACCCTGCCACTGCAATGAATATTCCTTTCTTCTTTTTCCTAATTCTTCGGACAAATCCGAAACGTCCGTCTGACAGTCTCGAGTAGGGCATCAAACAGTTTGAACGATCTATCATCAACTTAACTTGGGCGCTAACAGTGTCAAAATAGACAGGGGACCCCAGTATCACGGCGTCAAATGACTCCAGAACATCGTAGACTTTCTTCATATCATCTTCGAAGAAACAGTATTTTGGATACGGATCCTCTCCACAGTCTTGGCATGGTTTTATCGCCAAATCGTTAAGGTATATTTTCTCCACTTCGGACCCTTGACTTTTCCCACCTTCCAAGACTTGGGAAACCAACAGATCTACATTTCCCTTTTTGTTTGGACTTCCAACTAATCCACAAATTTTCATTCCAATATTTCCTTTGCGCTATTATGCCATCAACCGCTTTGTCCACGACTTCGTAGAAGTTGCTTGCCACGTTTGTAGCCTTTCTCAAAAGCAGTTATGTTAAGTTCTTCAGTGCCTTTCGGCACGTTTCGCAAGACTGCCCTTTTCATGGCTTCTGGCAGAGTTGGACCGGCGATGGCTGTTAATGCGCCTAGCATAACCACGTTTGCCACGATGGTTTTACCCATTTCCTCGGCGATTTTAGTTGCGGGCACATCGTAAATTTTTGCGTTCGGAGAATCGTTTCTATCTGTAACCATGTCAGGGTCGACGAGGATTATGGCGCCTTCTTTTGCGATGCCTACGTATTTGTGGTAGGCTTCCTGCGACATCGCCACTATTATGTCGGGGTCGTCCACTTTTGGAAAGTCGATTTCTTCGTCTGCTATGACCACTTCGGACTTGCAGCTTCCACCTCTGGATTCTGGCCCATAAGATTGAGTTTGCACGGCGTTTTTGTCGCTGTAAATGCATGCCGCCATGGCAGTTATCAGGCCTGACCGGATTATGCCTTGTCCTCCGAAGCCTGCGAATCTTATTTCAGTTCTCAGCTGGTTTTCTCTCCTTTAAGTTTCTCTTGCACATCATCTATCATTTCTTGGAGTAGCTTCCCATAGCTGGGTTTTTCGATGTCGACAAATTCGCCGATTATGATTCGGTTGTGCGTGATTTCTGCTTTTGCAGGGTCGGACCCATGTTGAACTTGGGACAACAATTTGAACTGTTTCATCACGTCCACCGCTTTTCCAAGCTTGTTATATCGGCCGTAAAGTTCTGGGCAGGGCGATATTGTCTCGATGAAGGAAAAACCTTCTCTTTGCAACGCCTTCTTTATGGAAGCTTTAAGCCTTCTAACCTGAAGCGTTGTCCACCTTGCGACGTATACAGCTCCAGATGCGGCAGCTAGATGAACGAGGTTGAAGGGATGCTCGATATTTCCATAAGGAGTTGTGGTGGTCCAAGATTCCAAAGGCGTAGTGGGACCATATTGCCCACCTGTCATTCCGTAGTTGAAGTTGTTGGCGCAAATAACTTTGATGTCCATATTCCTACGTGCGGCGTGGATAAAGTGGTTTCCACCGATGGCGAAGAGGTCGCCGTCGCCGCTGATAACCACCACTTTGAGCTCTGGATTGGCAAGTTTTACTCCCGTGGCGAAGGCGATGGGCCTGCCATGTGTTGTGTGGAACGAATCCACGTTGATGTAGCCGGCGACGCGGCCGATACATCCAATCCCCGAAACTACTACAAGCTTGTCCAAATCCAACTCAAGTTCATCCAGAGCCTCAAGGAAACTGTTTAGCAGAATACCGTTTCCGCAGCCCTCGCACCAAATGTGAGGCATTCTTTCCTGTCTCAAATACTTAGCTAAGGGATGCTGCATGATTAATTCTGTCTCTGTCATTTCAGACTCCTCTTCATGGCCTCCACGATCTCTGAAGGTTTGTGAGGCTCTTCGCCGAGCTTCGAAACGAGATGCACAGAAGCCTCTTTAGTCACTCTTTCTACTTCTCGCACTAGTTGCCCACAATTCATTTCAGGCACTACTATGGCTTTAACTTGTTTGGCGATTTTGGCAACTTGTTTTTCTGGGAAAGGCCATATAGTAATTAAGCGAAGCAATCCGGCTTTTATCCCCTCTTCTCGAGCCTTGCGCACTGCACTCAAAGCTGCACGAGAAGCAATACCATAAGCAATCACAGCCACTTCAGCATCTTTCAACATAACCCCTTCCACTCTAATAATTTTGTCAGCATTCTTGCGAATCTTGTCGCACAGCCTCGTAACAAGTTCGGTTTGTTTCTCTGGACTTACAGTTTGAGGCGCACCTTGCTCGTCGTGCGTCAAACCAGTAGCGTGGAATCGATAGCCTTCTCCGAAGCAAGCCATAGGCGGCACGAAATCTTCTTCTGGCCTGAAGGGATAATATTTGTTGGGAGGCACCTTCGGCTTTTTGCGATTTACAATTTTGATTCTCTCAAGCGGCGGAATCACGACTCGCTCCCACATGTGGCCGATGATTTCGTCGGCTAGCAAGATTGTGGGAACTCGGTAGGCTTCGGCTAGATTGAAGCATTCTATGGTTAAGTTGAACATTTCTTGAACAGACGAAGGAGCCAAGGCGATGATTTCGTAGTCCCCGTGGGACCCCCATTTGGCTTGCATCACGTCCTGTTGACCCGGCATAGTAGGTTGACCTGTGCTGGGGCCGCCTCGCATAATGTTCACGATAACTAGCGGAGCCTCTGTCATGACTGCAAACCCTATGTTCTCTTGCATGAGGCTGAAGCCTGGACCTGAAGTGGCAGTCATGGCTTTCTTGCCGGTGTATGAAGCGCCAATGACGGCGGCGATAGAAGCAATCTCGTCTTCCATTTGGATGTATACACCCCTCACTTCAGGTAGCCTTCTAGCCATACGTTCAGATATTTCGGTGGCAGGGGTGATAGGGTAGCCGCCGAAGAACCTGCATCCCGCGGCAATTGCTCCTTCGGCGCATGCAAGGTCGCCGCTCATGAAATGTGTTCCGGTGAGAACTGCTCTACTGCTGTTTTTTTCCATGTTCGCATTCTTCCTCGCATTTCTTTTCGGTAGTGAATATAGCGAATTCGGGGCAGATGGCTGTGCAAAAACCGCAGAGGGCACATTCGTTTTCGTCAACTACTTTGGGCGGATAAGCTCCTCTTTTATTAAGTTCGTCGGATTTTTCTAACACTTTTTTTGGGCAGAATTCAATGCAGAAGCCGCATCCCTTACACAAGTCTGGTATAATGTGGATATCAGCCTTAGACCGCTTGATTTTTTCGGCGTCCAAAGGTTTTCTCCAAAGTTTTTGAGGCACCATCAACCCATCCTAGTCCCCTGTAAAAACCTCTTTTGACTTTTCCACTTCCTCGAGTGTAAGCTTGCTCAAGATAGGCTGCATTTCGCGTATCTTGGAGGCAATTCTTTCGCCTTCGGCCGCCGAAGCCCACAAAAGGTGAAGCCTTTCCTTGTCAACTCCCAGTCTCTCCATCTTCTTCCACAGTCGCTCTATTCTCTTCTGCGTTTGATGGTTAGCGTTGATATAGTGGCAGTCGCCGAGATGACACCCCGCAACTAGTACCGCTCCTGCACCTCGAGCAAAGGCGTGTTCTACAAACTTGGGCGACACCCTTCCAGAACACATTGTTCGAATTATGCGGATATTTGTAGGATACTGCATTCGGTTGACGCCAGCAAAGTCTGCTCCGGCATAGGAGCACCAGTTGCAGCAAAAAGCGATTATTTTTTTGTCGGCGGCCTCTTCGGTTAAAGCGTCGATTTGAGCCATAATCTGAGCGTCGGTGAAGTGACGCATATGCAAGGCGTCGAATTGACATTCGGCTCCACATGTACCGCACCCAGCACATGCGGCTTCGATGACTTCAATTTGCTTACGTTCTTTATCCACTTTTATTGCGTTGTAAGGGCAAACTCGGGCGCACAGTCCACATACGCGACAGTTTTCGGGAAGAGGCTTGGGCGTTATTGCTTCCACTGTTACTTTTCCCTGTGCCATCAAAATGCCTGCTCTGGCGGCTGCAGCACTGGCTTGGGTTACGCTGTCCTTTATGTCTTTAGGAGATTCGGCGCAGCCCGCTAAGAATATGCCTCCCGTGGGAGCGTCGACGGGTCTGAGTTTGGGGTGTGCCTCCATAAAGAACCCGTCGGGAGTTCTGGAAAGAGTGAATAGACGTTGGACTGCACCACTATCGTGGCAGGGTTCAATGCCCACTGAAAGAATCGCCATGGCCACGTTGACTTTGTAAAGCTCTTTCTGAAGGGTGTTCTCTCCGATAAGCCACAAATTGTTGGTTTTGCGATCTTCGACGACTTCGGCTGGAAGCCCTCGAATGAATATGACTCCTTCTTCCTTTGCTCGTCTATAAAGGTCTTCAAAGCCTTTTCCGAAAGCTCTTATGTCAACATAAAAGACGTAAATCTTGACGTGGGGCCAATGTTCCTTGATGAGGAGGCTATCTTTTATGGTGTTCATGCAGCATACGTTGCTGCAGTAGGCGCTTCCCTTTTCTGACCGTGAGCCTACGCATTGGATAAAAGCCACGGATTTGGGGATCTCCATATCGCTGGGGCGAATTAGGTTTCCGCCAGAAGGCCCTCCGGCGTTTATTAGTCTTTCAAACTCCAAAGAGGTTATCACATTAGGATATTGGGTGTAGCCGTAGTTCAGTAGCGAAGCGGGATCGTATACGTCGGCGCCAGTGGCTACGATTATTGTGCCGACTTCCAATTCTAGGTTTTCAGGTTTCATGTCGAAGTTTATGGCTTGGCGTTCGCAGGCTTGCACGCATTTGTCGCAGGCCATAATGCCTTCTTTGTTGAGGCAGATATCGCGGTCAATGATATAGGTGGAAGGCACCGCTTGGGCGAACGGGGTGTAAATGGCTTTCCGCGTCGCCAAACCTATGTCAAACTCGTTGGGCGCTGTTACGGGACATACTTCTGAACAGTCAGCACAGGCACTACAGTCTTCGGTTACGTATCTAGGGTTTTTCTGCACTTTCACTTTGAAATTTCCGATGTAGCCTTTAACCTCTTGAACGTTACTGTTCGCTAAGAGTTCGATGTTGGGATGACGCCCCACATCGGACATTTTGGGAGCCAATATACAGATAGAGCAGTCCATGGTGGGAAAGGTTTTGTCTATCTGTGCCATTCTTCCGCCGATGCTCGGCTCTTTCTCCACCAAATACACTTTGTAGCCAGTGTCTGCAAGGTCCAGAGCTGCCTGGATCCCAGCCACCCCAGCACCGATGACCAGAGCTTTTCTAAGAATCGGAACCTCGGTTTCAATCGCTGGTTCTAGAAGAGCCACTTTTGCCACTGCTGCTTTGACCAAGTCTTTAGCTTTTTCTGTGGCCGCCTCTTTTTCGTGGAGATGTACCCAACTACAATGCTCTCGGATGTTTGCCATTTCAAAAAGATATTTGTTTAATCCCGCCTCTTCGCATGTCTTTCTGAAAGTGGGTTCATGAAGGCGCGGTGAACAGGAAGCTACAACCACACGGTTAAGTTTGTGTTCTTTGATGTCGTTTTTTATGAGTTCTTGGCCTTGATCGGAGCACGTGTATCGGTTATCCTTAGCCACCACGACGTGGGGTAAATCGGCGGCGAATTCTGCCACCTCTTCACAGTTCACGGTGCCTGCTATGTTTAGCCCGCAATGACATACGTAGACGCCTATTCGCGGCGCTTCTTCTATTGACTTCTCAGTCGCCACCAGATTTTATCTCCTTTTCCCTCTTTTTGATCAAATATTGACGGATAGAACATGCTGCTTGTTTTCCAGCGAGAATTGCTTCCATCACGGTCGCCGGCCCAGTGACAGCGTCTCCGCCTGCAAAAACTCCAGCCATACTTGTTTCCATGGTTATGGGATTAACAACAATTCGGTTGCTATAATCTACTTCGACTTCCTTTGGCAAAAAGTTGGCTTCCACCGTTTCTCCTACCGCAACTATCACATTGTCGAGTTCTATAGTGAACTCGGAACCTTCAACAGGTTCGGGAGCCCTTCTACCAGTGGCGTCCAACTCTCCCAACTGCATTTTGACACACTCCAATCCCGCTACTTTTCCTTCCTTTCCAACGATTTTTTTAGGTGCTGTCAAAAATTCGATTTTCACGCCTTCTTTTTCGGCTTCTATAACTTCCCAAGGGTTAGCAGGCATCTCCTCCCTAGATCTTCGGTAAAGTATGACAGCTTCTCGGGCTCCTTGGCGAAGAGCCGTTCTAGCTGCATCAACAGCGACGTTTCCGCCGCCGACTATTCCCACTTTCCTTCCAACGCTGATTTTTTGCTGCGTATTGTTCCTCCAGAGAAAATCCAAAGCGTCCACCACGCCTTTCAGTTCTTCGCCCTCGATGCCGAGCTTTCTACTCTGGTGAGCACCAACTGCCACAAACACAGCCTCGTACCCCTCTCGCCATAGCCCGTCGAAATCCATGTCTTCTCCAATTTTCGTATTAGTTCTTATCGTCACACCCAAATCGTTCAAATGTTGAATTTCGCTATCCAACGCTTTTCTGGGCAACCTATAGTCAGGCATACTTTTTCTCAGCATACCTCCAGCTTGGGGAAGGGCTTCTAAAACCGTAACCGAGTAACCCAAAACTGCCAAGTCACAAGCAGCTGTAAGCCCCGCTGGACCAGAGCCAATTATAGCCACTTTTTCTCTGCGGCCAACCACTGCTTTCCTTTCGACCTGCTTGCGACGCCCCACTAATGTGCCTAAAGCCTCATTCAGTTTCTCATCGTTCAGCTTTGCCCGTTCAGGGTGAAAGCAAGTGTACCAACATATAACTGGGAAAGGCATTTCTTTCTCAATTATCGAAATCGCCTTCTGAAAACCATTCAAAACCCCACGTTTTGCGGCCTCGGTCTTCAAAAGCTGAAAGATTTCCGGCGGTTTGATCCCTTGAGGACAGCGTTTGTAGCATTTGTAACACCATGCGCAAAGCCACAATGCCTCTTCTTCCAAAGCTTTTTCAGGTTCGGTGAGAGCTAACTGCAAGAGACTCCTAGGATTATAGTGCACTGACAACAGCTCGACCATTGGACAGCTAGCAGTGCAGATGCCGCATTCAAAACAATATTTCGTCTTCTCCCGAATCTCCTTAGGAATAAGCGGCAGTTTCATAAGACTTTGAGCCTTAACATCCATTCATCGGTAGCTCCTTTGCTATTTGAGCATTGACTGCGGTCACCGTTGAGTCCTTCTGGAATTAGAACAGTGTCTCCGATATAAACTTTACAAATGTAAACTTTTTATCCATAACCTCCACAACTCACAGCTGCGAAACATCTATATCCCCACACCAAACAACACAAAATAAAAAGGTTGAGAAGCATGACCAAAATAAAAGCCGTCTGCTATGGAGTGGGAGCGGTAGGCAGCCTCATCGCAGATTTTCTTCTCCAGAAAGAAGGAATAGAAATCGTCGGTGCTATCGACGTAGCAAGAGAGAAAGTAGGTAAAGATTTAGGCGAAGCCATAGGATCAACTAGACGCTTAGGAGTAGCAGTGTCAAACCACGCTGAAGAGGTGCTTTCCAAAACTAAGCCCCACATAGTGATACATGCTACATCCTCTTCCCTAAAGGATGTTTTTCCGCAGCTTGTAGAAATTGTAGAGCATGGAGTTAACGTGGTCTCAACATGTGAAGAACTTTCTTATCCATATTATTCGGAGCCATTGCAGGCGAAGAAATTGGATACGTTGGCCAAGAAACGACAAGTTACTGTTTTAGGTACAGGGATAAATCCGGGCTTTTTGATGGACACTTTTGTCATCACCCTTACCGCAGTCTGTCAAAAGATAGAGAAAATAAGGGCGGTTCGAGTGATGAATGCGGCTACTCGGCGAGTGCCTTTTCAGAAGAAGATCGGCGCGGGGCTCAGCAAAGAAGAGTTCCGCAGAGCAATCGCCGAGAAACTGATTACGGGGCATGTAGGATTGGAGCAATCTATCGCCATGATTGCGGCTGCTTTGGCTTGGAAGCTGGAAAGCATTACAGTGGAGCCTGTAGAGCCGGTATTAGCTGAAAAAACTGTGAGAAGCAAAGCAGTTGAGGTCAAAGTTGGCTGTGCAGCGGGACTAAAACAAGTTGCCAAAGGCTATAGACGAGGAGAGGAGGCCATTACTCTTGAGTTTCAAGCTTACATTGGCGCTGAAGAGGAATACGACGCCATAACTATCGAGGGAACTCCGAAAGTGAGACAGAAAATCTCGCCTTGTGTGCACGGTGATGTTGGCACAGTTGCCATGGTGGTGAATTCTATACCTAAGGTGATTAATGCTCCGCCAGGTTTAGTTACCATGAAAGATTTGCCTGTGCCCTCCGCGGCAACAGAAAATATGTCTGAGTACCTCCTTTAAATTTTCGAGGCTTGACAGTGAAGCATAAGATAGATATAAACTGTGATCTGGGAGAAAGCTTCGGCAGCTATACCTTTGGAAACGATGCTGAAATTATGCCTTTGATAACCTCGGCGAACGTTGCATGTGGTTTTCATGCCGGAGACCCTGTGGAGATGGCTAAAACTGTAAAGCTGGCGAAGGAGAACGGAGTTGCAGTTGGGGCGCATCCAGGGTTTCCAGATCTCGCGGGATTCGGGCGTCGCGACATGGGGCTTTCCAAAGAAGAGGTGAGAAGCATTGTGGTCTATCAGGTAGGTGCCCTTCAAGCTTTCGCAAAAGTGGGTGGTTTGGATTTGCAGCATGTTAAGCTTCATGGAGCGCTCTACAATGCGGCGGCTAAGAATAAGGATTATGCACAAGCTATAATTGAGGCAGTGGGCACTATCGATTCCGATTTGGTGCTTTTCGCCTCGGCAAACTCTAAAATGGTGACGATGGCTGAGGAAGCAGGTTTACGCGTGGCTTGTGAAGTTTTTGTTGACAGAGCCTACAACCCCGACGGCAGCTTAGTTTCCAGAGTAACTGCTGGTGCAGTAATTGAAGACCCAAATTTGGTTGCAGAGAGGGCGGTGACCATGGTGAAAGAGAGAAGAGTATCGGCGATTAACGGTCAGACTGTAAAGTTCGAAAAAGTGCATACCATCTGCGTCCACGGTGACACGTTGAACGCTGTACAACTTGCCAAAACAGTTAGAAAAGCCCTTTCGGCAGCAGATGTGAAAGTGTTGCCTGCTGGTTCTTTCGTTTAGGTGTAGAATTTGTTCAAAACCGCAACGTATTCGCCAGTGGGCGATAGAGCTTTACTGGTCGAGTTCGGCAATACTATAAGTTTAGATGTTAACCGAAAGGTACACGCTTTAGACCGTGCAATTTCCCAAATCAAACTATCAGGCTTGGAGGAGTGTGTACCCACTTATCGCTCGCTTCTCGTCTATTATAACCCCTTAGAGATTAGTTATGAGCAACTGGTTTTCAAATGTAAAGATTTGGAAGCTAAATTAGAGGAACAGGCTGTTTCAGCACGGAGACACCTAGTCGAGGTGCCCGTGGTTTACGGCGGTGAATATGGACCAGATTTGCAGTACGTAGCTAAATACCATAATCTCGACGAGGAGGAAATCGTTCAACTACACAGCAGTAGAGAATACACCGTTTTCATGATTGGTTTCATCGCGGGCTTTCCCTATTTAGGCGAGGTGGCTGACGAAATTGCCACTCCACGGTTAAAGACTCCTCGACTGCGAGTCCCCGCCGGGTCGGTAGGCATAGCTGAAAAACAAACAGGCATATATCCTTGCGAGTCCCCTGGAGGATGGCAGATAATCGGGTGCACCCCCCTAAAATTCTTCGACGTAACAAAACATCCGCCAGCTTTGATTCAGCCCGGAAACACTGTGAAGTTCAAGTCAATTACGAAAGAAGAATTTGAAAGGCTAAGGGAACAACGACAAAATGAAACTGTGCAGAGTGATTAATCCGGGGCTATCTACCACGGTTCAAGACTTGGGACGGGTTGGCTTTCAAAGATACGGAGTACCTGTTTCCGGAGCAATGGACACCTATGCTTTGATGGCGGCGAATCTTTTGGTGGGCAACCAACCTAATGAGGCATGTTTAGAAACAACTCTGTTGGGTCCAGAGCTTGAATTTCTCAACCAAGCACAAATCGCCATCACGGGAGCCGCTCTCTCGTCTACTATTAACGGAAAATCGGTTCCTTGTTGGCAGACACTTCAAGTGTGCAGAGGCGACGTACTTTCTTTTGGATATCTGAAAAACGGCTGTAGAGCGTATCTGGCAGTCAGACGAGGATTTGACGTGCCCCCAGTGTTGGGCAGCAAGTCAACTTATGTCCGGGGCGGATTCGGCGGCTTAGAAGGAAGACCGTTAAGGGCAGGAGATATCATCGGCACTTGTCAAGCCGGCAAGCCGCTAAAGTCGGGTTATTCGATGCCTAAAGAGCTTATTCCCAGCTACAGTAGCGAATTAAAGGTAGAGGTTGTACTTGGACCCCAATCCGACTTTTTCACAGACAGAGGCTTGGAAACTTTTCTGTCCGGCGTCTACACGGTCACCGTCGAGTCTGACAGAATGGGTTACAGACTCGAAGGCCCAGAAGTGGAGCAAAAAGAATTTTTGGACATGGTTTCAGACGCAGTACCGGTTGGATCGGTTCAAGTGCCTAGAAACGGTGAGCCAATAATAGTCATGAAGGACGCTCAAACCACAGGGGGATATCCTAAAATCGCTGTGGTAGCCACCCCAGACATTTCTCTTTTGGGCCAAGCCAAGCCAAACCACAAAATTCGGTTTTCAAAAGTTTCTTTCCGTCAAGCTCGAGTGAAAATTCTAGAATATTTGAAAACTCTTCGTCAGATGAAGAAGCGGTTAGAGAAATCAGAGCTCTAAAGTCGCAGAGTCTTCAAATACCATTTTTTCGGAATTTGACCGCGCCAACAAGCCCGATTGTAACAGTTTGCAGTATCGCGAAGAGGGCCATGAGGTAGAAACTCAGAGTGTATTCGCCTGTCAAATCTTTTGTCAACCCAGCGAGATAGGGGCCAACTAGGACGCCTACGTTTAAGCATGCTGTTATAATTCCGAAGGCTAGACCTAGATTTTGCGGCTTCACCATTTTTGAAGGAAGGGAGAAGACGGGTGCAGGAACTAGAGCAGCGAATACGCCGATTAGAAACAGCAGAGAGAGGATAGAAGAGGATGCTGGAACGGCGAGAATCAAGAAAGGCAGGATCAAGCCGCTTACGGCTATGAGCAGCTTTTCTTTTCCAGCCCGGTACACAATGTAGCCTATTAAGGGGCTCAACACTAAAGAACCCGCCATCACAACACTCGACAAGAACCCAGCAAAACCGAGCGCATAGCCCCTCTCTTGCACCAAGAAGTCAGAGGCAAAAGTAAGAAACGAAATGAAAGCGGCGTTGAACCACATCCAAGAGAAACCTACGAGCCATATTGAGGAATTTAGCTTGGAAACATCGCCAAAAAAATTGGTCCCTGATCTCTTCTCCTTTTTGAGTGGGGGCTCTTTAAAAAGTCCTAAAAAAAACAGAAGCGCCACTACGCTTGCGAACGTTGTCAAGAAAATGGCTGTTTTCCACCCAAAATCCTTCCCCACAACAGTAAGTACGTTGAAGCTCAATATTGTGCCCAGAGGCATGGCGGTGTTGAACACACCCATCCCGAAACCTAACTCTCTCCTAAGGAACCACTTGGACAACAATTGAGGGAGCACGATTGCCAAGGTTAACCCGCCGATGCCCGAAATTACCCTGCCTACATAAGCGTGGAAGGGAGCATCGCTGAGGCCCACAACCAATGTTCCCACAATCATCAACACCAAAGACAGCAAACCTGTTTTCCTAACACCGAAACGATCGGAAATTATCCCACTCGGGAGACCGATGAAAATACCCGGTAACGCAAAGAGACTCATGAGCAAACCTGCCTGGGCGTGACCTATGCCGAATTCTTGACGAATCAAAATGAGAAGCGGAGGTATAGACTGAAAAACCATGGCGAAAGAAAACATGCAAACGTAAGCCATAGCTAGTATTTTCCATCGATAACTAGGAGACACATCCAAACACTGACACCTGATTTGCAACAACCGCAAACTGTTATTCTCAATGGTTCGTTTACCAACCCAATAAACTTTTTCGAGGAACATAGAAACAATCGGGTGACCAGCAAAAAACTGTCACAAAGGTTCAGAGAAAAACCATTCCAAACTCCTACCGCTAAAGTCTCCATCCTTAAATACTGCAAACCAGTCCTTTTTCTCAACTATGAAAAAGCATATCGCTATACGTCCAGCTGAGCAAAGCGACAAAGAAGCAGTTTTCGAGTTCTGTCAACACAGTTTCGATTGGGGCGACTACATCTTCCACGTTTGGAATCGATGGTTGGAAGAAGAGAATGCCCAACTATTCACTGCGCTTGTAGATGCCCAGCCGGTAGGCATAATGCGCATATCTATACCCAAACCCGGCGAAGCTTGGCTCCAAGCGGCTAGGACTCACCCTGATCACAGACGACGAGGCATTGCCACTGCACTTACAAACGGTTGCCTCAAATGGGCAAAGGACAAAGGTGTTAAAATAGCTAGACTAGCCACCGACTCGGATAATTATGCAGCCCAAAAAACACTTCGAAAACTTCACTTCACCCAAGTCGCCGACTTTCTAGTCATGAAATGTGAAAAACTGCAAACTGAAAAAACCCAACGATCCGCCTGGGCACAAGAAAGTGACACAGAAAAAATTTGGAGCTTTCTCACTCGCTCAAACATTTTCAAAAAATCTGCAGAGCTATACACTGTTCTGTTCACGTGGAAGACATTGGACAAAAAAGATTTGGCTCAGTTCATCAGTAACAAACAAGCCATAGCATATTACAGCGACGACGGTACGATAGGCGGGTTAGTTTTAATTGACGAATCTGTAAGAGATGTGTGGCAAGAAAAACCTTTCCAAACATGTTATATCGACGGAGATCAGCGAACCATCGCAGACATGATGAAGCTATTCAAAACCTACTCTCATCAACGACAAGTTACAAATGTTTATGCCTTTGCATGTAATACATCCGAAATTTTAGAGGCACTTGCTAGAACAGATTTCAGCAGCGAAGACTCTACAACAGAGTTGATTTACCAAAAGAAACTAGTCCCGTAGAGAGTGCAGGACAAAAGTTTAGCCGCCGCCTACAGGAGGAACAATCGCCACGTGGTCTCCTTCCTTCAATTTTGTTTCCAAATCGTCCAGCAGGCTCGCGTTTCTGCCGTTGACCAGTAACTGTAAGTGTTCTCGAACTTTTCCCTCATTGTTATATAAGTACTCTCTGAAATTTTTCGAATAGCGGTTTACCAGTTTGGCAAGAACCTCGTTTAAGGTGACAGCCTCAGCGTCGAATTCAAGAGTTTCTTCGCTTTTTCCGGCCAACTCGCGTAACGCGGTGAAGAGGCGCACCGAAACCTTCATGGCAAACGCTCCTTCTGCATAACCATGTGTGAAACCAAAAATAAAGCTTCCCAAAGAAGTCAAAACTTAAGTACAGTTGACAGCTCATTACTACTATTGGGGGCGCACTCGAACATACAAATAGGGAAATTGTTTTTCATCTTCTCCTTTCTCCCTACCGCGTCGCTCCCCCTCCACCAAAGCGTGGCGGTGGATAAAAGTGGCGTAATTGTTTAGAAGGCTTTGAGTTTTCACAAAGTTTCTTGAGAGGTTTTCTTTTCATATGCCCTCCAGCTCAACACCATGGTTTTAGGATGTGAAGCTTTCACTTCGTCCAGTCGAGTTACAGTAGTATTCTGGGGCGCCTTTAGAACTGTTTCTGGCTGGGTGTTCGCTTCTTCTGCAATTTTCCGCATAGCCTCAACGAATCGATCCAGCTCCTTCTTTTCGAAAGATTCTGTGGGTTCAATCATCAAAGCTTCGTCCACGATAAGCGGAAAATATGTCGTAGGCGCGTGAATTCCATGGTCCAAGAGACGTTTAGAAACATCTATGGCTCTGACGCCTTTTTTTTGAAGTTGCTTGGAGCTGAAAACACATTCATGTTTCCTCGGTCTCGTTGCGTCGTAAGGAAGCTCGTAAATGCCTAGTTCCTTAATCTTCTTCACTAGATAGTTGGCGTTTAACACCGAGATTTCGGCGGCCTCTTTTAATCCTTCAGCGCCTAAGCTGAGTATGTAAGCATATGCTCGGAGAAGAACCGCCACGTTTCCGTAGAAGCTTCGAATTTTGCCGACGCTGTGAGGCTTATCATAGTCTAAGCTGTATCGTTCACTGTTGAAAACTATTCTTGGAATTGGGAGAAACTTCTCTAATTCCTCTGACACGCCTATTGGTCCAGCACCTGGACCCCCTCCTCCGTGGGGGGTGCTAAAAGTTTTGTGAATGTTGATGTGAACTATGTCGAAGCCCATGTCTCCTGGCCTAGCTTTACCGAGAATGGCGTTGAGATTGGCTCCGTCGTAATATAGCAGTCCACCGGCATCATGAATTATGGCAGCTATCTCTTCGATGTTTTCTTCAAAGAGGCCCAATGTGTTGGGGTTGGTGAGCATTAATCCTGCTGTCCGGTTTGAAACCGAAGCTTTCAAGGCGTCGATGTCTATGCAGCCAGTTTTGTCAGAAGGCACAATTATAACTTGGAAGCCAGCCATAGCGGCGCTTGCAGGGTTGGTTCCATGCGCCGAGTCTGGGATTATAAGCTCTGTCCGTTCAGAGAGGCCACCGTTAAGTTTGTGGTAGGCTCGCATAATGAGGGCTCCTAAAAATTCGCCGTGTGCTCCAGCGGCAGGCTGCAGCGAAACTTCAAAAGTGCCGGTGATCTCAGCCAGCCATTTGCTTAAAGTGAAAAGAATTTCAAGCACGCCTTGCACGGTTTTTTCGTCTTGATAGGGATGGAGCCACGTTAGAGATTGGGAATTGGCTAAAACGTCGTTAATTTTCGGGTTGTACTTCATCGTGCAGCTTCCCAGAGGATAAAGCCCCAAATCCACACTGTAGTTCATTTGAGAAAGCCTTGTAAAATGTCGGACGACTTCAACTTCTGACATTTCAGGCAATTTCGGAGGCGATTGGCGGCGCATCTTCTCAGGCAGCAAAGCGTGTATGTCGCCTACTTTTTGGCTAATTGCTTCTTCGACTTTGGGCACGATGTATCCGCTGCGACCGTCATGTGTTAACTCAAAGACGACTGGTTCGGGCCACCGTGCTTGTCTAAATTCTCCCATCAGTTTTCACCTCGCTGTAGAATTTCTTCTAAAGCCTGCGCCAAGGCGTCAATGTCCTCTTTTGTGTGTATCTCTGTGACGCAGTAGAGCGCCGTCTCGCCTAGTTCTGGGAATTCTTTTGAAATGTCTTTTCCGCCGTGGATATTGCTCTTTAATAATTCCCTATGTACGTCGCTGACATGTTTATCGGCAAAGTTTACTGTGAATTCTTGAAAGTGGGGAGACTGGAAAACAGGTGTTTTTATGCCTTCGATTTCTGATAGCAGTTTCATGGTGTAGTGTGACTTTTGCATTATGGCTTCATCTAGTTCTTTCAAACCGTTGGGCCCTAGTAGCGCCAGGTAGACTGCAGATGCTGCGGCGCATAGAGACTCGTTTGTGCAGATGTTGGACGTGGCTTTTTGTCGTCGAATGTGTTGTTCGCGAGTTTGGAGAACCATGCAGAACCCTCTGCTGCTGTTATCTTGCACGGCAGTAGTCATGCCGATGATTCGCCCCGGTATCTGTCGAATCGTTGACAAGTCGCCTCGACAAGCAAAGACGCCGAGTAAAGGCCCGCCGAAGTTCATCGAGTTGCCGAGAGATTGCCCTTCTCCAATGACTATGTCTGCCCCGTAATCTCCTGGCGGTTTCAAAACTCCAAGCGAAATCGGATCAACGCCGACGATAAGCAAGGCACCGTGGTCATGAGTTGTCTTTGCAATTTCTTCGCATTGTGTTTCAACAAACCCAAGGTGAGAAGGATTTTCAATGTAAACAGCTGCTGTTTTGTCGGAAATCTTGGTTTCCAAGTCACTTAGACTTAACTGTCCAGTTTCTTTTTCATAGTTCACTTTTCGAGAAGTCATTCCTGCAGGCGCGATGTACGTTTCCAAAGTGGCGTAGCGTTCGGGGTGAATGATGTGGGGAACTAGAATTTCTGGACGGTTGGTCAAGCGCGTGGCCATTCGCGCCGCTTCTCCCAACGCTGAAGCCCAGTCGTACAGAGAGCTGTTAGCCACTTCCATACCTGTCAATTCGCACATCATACTTTGGTACTCGAAGAGGAGTTGGAGCATGCCTTGGGAGATTTCTGGCTGATAAGGTGTGTAAGAAGTTAGGAGCTCCGTTCGTTGAAGGATGTTTTCAACTACTGCAGGTACATAGTGGGGCCAGCATCCGGCGCCCAAAAAAGTGAGCATGTTTAAGCTGTTTTTGTTTTTAGCTAAAAGTGTCTCTACGTGGCGTTTAACTTCGTACTCGGAGGTTGGAGGGGGAAGGTTCAATCTGCGTTTGAGCATGAACTTTTTCGGAACATCGCCATAGAGTTCGTCGATGTTTTCTACGCCGATTTCTTGCAGCATATCCTCTTTAATTTTCGGCTTGGAATTTGGAATGTAAGGATGGGTGTAAGATTCCGCCAAACATATACACCAGCGGGGAAGAGATAAGGAATTCTGCGAACTATGCCTTTAAGCTTTTGAAACAGTTCTAAGGTTAGCGCTGGCACAAATTATGTGCTGCTCAAACTAGTCCATTAGCAGGACTTGTATGCAATCGGACACTAATCTAACCAGCTCTTGAGGTAATCACAGTTGGATTCTTCAGTATTGAATCCCTTTTTTAGTAACTGGGTCCTTTGGATATTTAATGTCCAGAATTTCGTTGACAAAATCTGCTCTGTCAAACAACTCTCGGGGCGCGAATCGCCCAGTTAAAACCACATCTGTTTTCTTCGGGGCGGTGTCCAAAAATGCGATTACTTCTTTTACGTCTAAGAGACTGCAGTAAACTGCCAAGTTGATTTCGTCTAGAACAAGCAGATGCGGCTTCTTTTCATGAACAATTCTCTTGGTGAAGGCTAACCCCTCCTGCGCCAGTTTTCGGTCTTCTTCGTTCAAGTTATCCAACCCATGCCAGCCTTTGCGTCCGAATTGGTAAATCTCGTAGTAGGGTTTGAGCATGTCTCTTATCTTATATTCCCCAGTGTTTTTCCACCATTTCAAAAATTGGATTACAACTACGGTGCGACGGTGCCCCACCGAGCGTAAAGCCAAGCCTAAAGCATTGGCCGTTTTCCCCCCTCCGGTTCCCGAATAAAGATATATGTGACCCATAAAACCACCTTTAAATCAGGATATTGATGACTGGTTGTTAAAAGCTTTTAAACGTCGATTTCTTTTCCTTAGACAATTAGCATGAAGGCGTCTACAATGAAAGATTATAAGGAACTTCTGGACCGCGCTCAGTCTAAACTTCCCAAAGAACGAAAGAAGGAAATGCGTTTTGAGACTCCGCGAGTACGCTCCTCTGTAATTGGCATGCGCACTCTTATCCATAATTTTAAGGAAATTGCTGAAGCGTTGAATCGTGAGCCGCGTCATTTATTGAAGTTTTTGACTAACGAGATGGCGACTGCTGGTACTTTGGAAGAAACGCGTGCTACTTTTCAAGGCAAGTTTCCTCATGACACTCTTGAGCGTTTGGTGAAAATTTACACTGAAAACTTTGTTGTGTGCCCTGTCTGCAAATTGCCAGACACGAGAGTAGTGAAAGAGAAGCGGCTTTTCTTTTTAGTGTGTGAAGCATGCGGTGCAAAGTCGTCGGTTAAAAGCGTCTAGAATGATAGAAGCGAGAACCTTGAATGTCTATGTGAAGTTGCGAAAATGGGAAAAAACTGTGCTGCTAGCCATATGCGACGTTGACGTTTTAGGCAAAACTTTGAAGGAGGGAAAACTAGTCTTTCAAATCAGCGAAGAGTTCTATAAAGGCTCTTTGGCAGATTTGGAGGAAGCCGTAGATCTGATTCGGCAGTCAGACATTGTTAACATGGTAGGTGAAAAGATTGTGAAAGCCGCTCTGGATAAGGGTCTAGTGCATCCAGAAGCTGTTTTGGAGATTGAAGGCGTCCCCCACGCGCAGATTGTGAAAGTATAGGTGGAATATATTTAAGCAGCACTCACACTTCTAAGAGACAAGATGGACTCGTTTGAGGTGGCCGTTTGGGGAAAAAGAAGGTCTTGAGTGAACAACCCCTTAACAATGTGCTTATGCCCGCTCCAGGGGATGTTTTGGGTATAGCTGTGAAACTTTTAGGTTTTGATAGAGTTCTGGTTAAATGTCAAGATGGACATCAACGTCTTTGTCGTATACGTGGGAAGATGAAGAGGCGTGTTTGGATTAGAGAAGGTGATGTGGTTTTGGTTTCGCCGTGGGATTTCCAGAGCGACAAGAGAGGTGACGTGATTTGGCGTTACACCAGAGCGCAGGCAGATATGCTTCGCAGAAAGGGTCTTATAAGCATCTGAGCGAGGGAAGTTTTAAGTGGCTCGTCGAGAACGGGTTGCTAAGAGATTACAGCAGAAAGAAGAAAGATACGTGAAAGAACAGCTTTTAAAGGAAAAGAGAAGCGAAGAGTATGAGGTTTTGGAGGAAGTTTTTGACAAGTCCACCCTCATGACAGTATATGATTTTTTGAACAAAGGAGTAATAGACCAAATTTACGGAGTGGTGAAGGCTGGAAAAGAAGCAAGGATTTACTGGGGAAAAGACCGCGATGGAAAAGAGTTAGCCATCAAAATTTATCTGACCATTGCGGCAGAGTTCAAAAAAGGCAAACGCCAATACATCGAAGGCGATCCTAGGTTCAAACGTGTAAAGCATGACAGCCGGTCATTAGTTTATGCGTGGGCTTTGAAAGAGTACAAAAACTTGCAGTTGGCCCTGAAAGCAAAAGTGAGAGTACCCAAGCCGATTGAGGTAAAAAAGAATGTGCTGATTATGCAGTTCATAGGGAGAAATGGTGTTCCAGCCCCCGAGTTGAAGGAGTTGGCGCCTAAGGACCCTGAATTTGTTTACACTCAACTTTTAGGATATGTTAAAGAGCTTTACCAAAGAGCGGAACTAGTTCACGGCGACGTTAGCGAATATAATGTGATGGTGTGGCGAGGAAAACCTATACTTTTCGACATGGCTCAAGCTGTGCTTCTTTCCCATCCGATGGCAAATATGTTTCTAAGACGAGACTTGCAAAACCTCCACAAATACTTCAAAAAGCTGGGCGTAGACGTGTTACCTGTCGAGGAAATGTACAGAAAAGTGACTCAAAACCCGTAACGTGCTAATGCTTTCAGCGTAGCCTAACAAGACTACCCACGACGAATCAGTTGCGGATAGAAGCCGCTGCGTGTCGGGTAGATTAATGTAGCTAGAAACATATACTAACCAGTTAGCTGAAAAAGCTAAACCAACTTAATGCTTTAGAGGAAGACAAAGAATGGTCACACCTAGCACATTAGTGAAAATCCCCAAAGGGCGCATAGGCACTCTTATCGGCCCAAATGCTTCTACGAAAGAGCTTATTGAAGGAAAGCTTGGAGTGAAGCTTGATGTGGACAGTGAAAGCGGTGATGTCAGTGTCACTCTAGCTAGCGGAAATCCCGACCCTTCTATGCTTTTTAGGGCCAAAGAAGTGGTTTTGGCGATTGGAAGAGGCTTTTCTCCTGAAAAAGCTAGAAGACTTTTGGACGACGAAGAGGCGATACTGATGATCGTTGATCTAAGGGACTTTGTTGGAAAATCCGAATCTGACATCAAGCGGCTGAGCGGAAGAATAATTGGCAGGGAAGGAAAAACCAGGAAACTAATCGAAGAGTTGACTGATACTTACGTGTCTGTATATGGCCACACAATAAGCATCATCGGCGCCGTAGAAGAAGCTGAAATCGCTCGACAAGCCATTGAAATGTTTATACGTGGACGATTACATACTTCGGTGTACAAGTTTCTCCACGCAAAGAGAAGAGAGATAAAGAAAAAGAAGCTGGAACTCTGGGAGAAACCGTACGAGAAGGCTTAAGGCATAACGTTGGATACTCTTCGGTTTTTTGGGCAGTAAATCTCGCAAAGAGCCTGTGCAGCGGCAGAAAATGTTCCCCAGCTGTGAAAAGATATAATTTGAACGTTACAAATATACTCGTCAATTAGGCAGAATATTGGGGAAAGCGGGATGGTAAGCCAAATATTCGAAGAAATTAGCCCAGCAGATTTTTTTTACCGCAATCGAGACATAGCAGGTTTCACCAATCCATCCCGTGCTATATTCGCCTCTTTAAGGGAGTTAGTGGAAAACTCTCTCGACGCCGCGGAGGTTGCAGGAGTCCCTCCGGACATTTATGTCCGGTTAACTTATGGCGAAGGAGGTTTAGAGTCGGGGGTGTACAAACTTAGAGTAGAAGACAATGGTTCAGGAATCACGTCTCGCCACATTCCCTCGGCTTTTGGGCAGGTGCTTTTCGGTTCAAAATACAAGTTGAAGCAGTCTCGGGGAACCTTCGGGTTAGGTGGCACCATGGCGGTTCTCTATGGGCAAATAACCACACACAAGCCTGCGCACATAATCTCTAGCACGGGTTCCACGAAAGTTTATGTGTATAGGATAATGGTTGACATTCAACGAAATAGACCGATAATTCTGGAACGCAAAGTTTTAATCAACAAGGAAAGGTGGCATGGAACAATTGTGGAGTTTACTCTGGAAGGTGACTACTTCCGGGCCATGCCGAAGATTTTGGAATACTTGAAGCAAACGGCGTTAGTGAACCCTTACGCTAACATAACGTTTGTCGACCCGAAGGGACGTTTGTACAAGTTTACTCGTGCAACGACGAAGATGCCTCCACTTCCTAAAGAAACATTGCCTCATCCTTACGGAGTAGACGTAGAAACAGTTACGCGTCTCATACAGATTACTCCTCATCGAAACATGATTGATTTCATGAAAAATCATTTTCACCGGGTCAGCGAGAAAACAGCCAACGGGTTTCTAGAGTTTGCGGCTATTCCGAAGACCAAAAATCCCAAAAAATTGGGGCCTGAGGATGTTGTGAAGCTTGCGCAGATGATGAAACGTTTTGAAGAGTTTCGACCTCCCAGTGCAGGTTGTTTATCGCCTCTTGGAGAGGATTTGTTGAGAACAGGGATTTTGAAGGAGTTGAAGCCTGAGTTTGTCTCTGTTTGTCAGCGTAAGCCTTCAACCTATGCTGGGCACCCCTTTATTGTGGAGACTGCGATAGCTTACGGCGGAGATGTTCCGAAGAAGGGTGATTTTTTGCTTTACCGTTTTGCCAACCGCATTCCCCTCTTATATGACGAAGCTAGTGATGTGTCGTATAGTGTCGTCAAATCTATGAACTGGCGGAGATACAAAGTGTCACCTGACATGCCTATAGTGGTGCTTGTTCACATTTGCAGCACTAAGATTCCCTATAAAACTGTGGGAAAAGAGTTTATCGCTGACAGGCCGGAGGTTAAAAAAGAGGTCCTAAACGGCATAAGGGAAGCGGCACGGAAGCTTCAAAGGTTTTTGTCAAAACGTGAACACGTAGAAAGAGAGAAGAAACGATTAAGTGTCTTTTCCAAGTATCTGCCTAAAATTGCCAGGTTTTCGACACAGCTCGCTGGCAAAGAAGAAGAACCAGATGTCAAAAAATTGCTTGAGAGTGTGAGCACAGTTGGAGGAAACGAAAAAAGAGAGTAGTATTTCCGCGTTAGCTAAGAAAAAAGAAGCGACTATAAACTTAGAGGATCTTGGAGGACGGCTTTATCGTCAGATGGAGCAAGGCGAGTTTCCTTGGATTAGGATGCCCAGTCGCTCCATTGAGAACATTTATTATAGTCCAGAGCTTCGCCAATATGTTTTGGGAGACCGAAGGGTCAAGCGGAGCACTCGAAACATTCGTCATATTCGTCCGTTTACGCAGTTGGTTTGGACAGCGTTCTTTGCTCATCAACTTTCTACTCAACGCAAAACCTCGACGCTCAGAGACGTTTACTATTCGGCTCAAGCCTACCAGATGTCCTTCAAAGATCAGTCAGAATCAGACAACGTAATCACAGATTTGGAAACGGTGATAGGTATCGCTCGAGAAGATTTTAACATCTTCCCAGAAGAACGCTCAGCTATCTTTGGCGATCTGACGATTGAATACACCGTGCCCGGTTATGAAGGGAGACAAATGAATATGACTTCGCATCCAGACGGTTTGATGATTGGCCCTGCTTTGTCATATAGCGAGTTTGTGAAAACCAGCGCAGACAAGGTCATAGCCATCGAAAAAGGCGGTTTATTCACTAGGTTTATCGAAGAGAATGTGCATAAAAAATACAATGCGTTGCTGGTTCTGACCGCTGGGCAGGCTCCTCGGTCGACGCGCCATTTTATTCGAAGACTTAACAAAGAGTTGGAATTGCCGGTTTACATTCTGACCGACGGCGATCCTTGGGGAATGCACATTGCCATGGTTATAATTTCTGGTTCAGCAAACGCGGCGCATCTCAGAGGCTTAACAACGCCTGACGCCAAGTGGAGCGGAGTTTATGCTACCGACATAGTTGATTACAAGCTACCGAGTGATCCTTTAACGGAGATTGACGTTAAACGGCTTCACGAGTTGCAGCGTGATCCCCGCTACAAGGACGAGTTATGGCAACGGGAAATAAAGACGTTCATGAAAATACGCAAAAAGGCAGAACAGGAGGCTTTCAGCCGTTACGGCCTCACATACATTGTGGACGAGTATTTGCCGACCAAACTGGAAGAAGCGAATGAACACTGAGAAGATTAAAATAAAACTTAGACAACCATATGTAAACCTTAACCGCAAAGGTGTTAAACATGAGCAAAGAAGAAGAGTTGACAGGATTCACAATTGTAGAGAAGTTTCTCGCCTTGATAATAATTCTCGTTGGCGCAATAGTGGTCCATTCAGCCACAACAAGTCCAAGGTTGGCGTATCCAATTCTTTTCGCAGTAGGAGGCCTTGCATTAATAGTCCTAGGAGCCTTCATGATTTTGGCTAAAACACATTAGCTACGGGCAACCAAAGCAGTTTTTCGTGTAGAATGTTTGGAACTAAAACAGAATGCTAGCCCAACACACCAAGCCGCAGCAAAACAGGTTATCTTATGGCGTCGATGGTGATCATCGGCTTTTCCTGCATACGCTCAGAAGCGTACGTTGTTAAAGCTTTGAATTCTTTATCGCTTAAAACATGTTTGGCGCGTGCTAATATTTCTAAGCAGATTTCTTTGAACACCAAGTCGGCGCACCCTGCCTTGGCATCGTCTATTAAATCCTTGCAGGCTTGGAACAAAACATTGTTCAAACAGTTCCACCTCGATCTAAAAAGCTAAGCTATAAACCATTAACTTTTACGACTTGCAAATTAAGATTTGAAATATGATTTTTAGTTGGCTTAGGACAGCGGGATAGTTGAGTTTCTCAGAGAAAAAGTAGAAAGGTTATTCGTGGTGGGGGACTAGGCAGAGAAACCTTAGGGTGTTTTTTGCTTCGTTTCTAAAGCGGTGCGTTACGTTCGGGGGAATGAACACCGCGTAGCCGGGGCCGACTTTTTTTCGTTGATCGCCGCATACGACAGAGCACTCGCCTTCTAGTATGAAGACTTCGTGTTCCCATTTGTGGGAGTGATGCGGAGAATGCCCTCCTGGAGCCATTTCAAAGTAGCGCATTGCAAAATTTTTGGCGCCGTCGTCTTTGGTTATTAGCCAGCGAACTGTGGTTTTGTCGGCGCCGCATTCTGTAACTTCATCTGTTTTGACTTCAGAGTAATGTACTGCTTTTAATGCCATTTGGATCGCCTATTGAAGGTAAAGGAGTGGCATATTTAAAACTAGTTCAAGTTTTTGTTTTGCCATGTGTCGAGATTGGATATATGTTCTCGGGGAGAATAGTGACTTAATTAGTGAATTGCGTAGTTTTGTTCTAGAGTTGTTGTCTAGAGAGGTTGTCTATTGTGGTTAAGAAAAGCGTCGCTGTTTGGCTTTTGGGTTCTCTGACTTTTGTAGCTGGGTTGCACACCTTAGACGGGTTCTTGTGGGTGATAGGTTCCAGAAGCGAATCATGGTTTTTAACGGTTTATCCTTTCGCCAACTTGTTGGGAACTCTTGATTCTGGTGTTTATTTGTTCTGCTCTATGGTGGCAGTGTTTTTGTTTTGGGGTGGGACAACGATTGTGGCGCTACGAAATCCCATTGAAGTGTTTCTGGGAAGAGTGTTAGAAGATGGAAAGAGGGAAAACAAAGCCGATTCGGAGTTGTTGGAGACTAGAACCAGTGTTTTGGAGATGATTAGCGAAACTTTGGAAAATAACAGCAAATTGCTTTCGGGTTTGCGAGACGTTGTTTTGAACGTGCGCAGCGAGGTTTTGAGGCTTGAGCCCTTGAACACAAGCGTAGAAGGTTTGAAAGGCGATGTTGAAGGTTTAAAGAAAATGGTGAAACACTTGGAGAAAGAAGTTAAGAAGTATAAGCTGTGTCCAGCCTGTGGACGAGAGGTTTTGGCAGAGTTTAGGCTCTGTCCTTACTGTGGCGAGAATTTGCTGAAGCCAGCGGTAGACAGCGGCGAGATGATGTTAGCGGCCGTACCTGTATTGAAGAACAAGGGAAAAGAAAAATAAGAAAGGCATGAGCAGGTAAACCAGGTTTTATCTGGCACCCGAAAGATTGGATGGTTGTATGTTGGTTAAGTTGTAGCGTGGGTGATCGCTGTCTTTATCTCTCATTAGAGAGCGCGGTTTATAGGTATCCTAACTGTCTTAGCCTTTTCTTTATTTGTTCTTCTTCTTCAGGTGTGTATGGCGTTTCTGGTTCTTTGTCTTCTTTAACAGCTTCTGACAGTATGAACTGTATGTATTCTTGGGTGTTTTTGAACTCGCTTTGGCTTTCTTTGACTCTTTTTTCGATTTCTCGGTATAGTTTTCGGGGTATTTTGATGGTTACGTGATCTTGGGACATTGGAACTCCTCTTTCCTATTTGTCCATATTTTCTGGGGTGTTTATTTAAGTTTAAAGAGGCGTTGTGGTTTTTGTTTTCAGGATATGTACCCTAGGGCTCTTAGGCGGGTTTTCATGTTTTCAGATTCGAGGTCTGGGAGGGTTTTTCTGATTAGGAAGATTATGTATTCTGTGGCGCTGCGGTATCCCGAGTCTTCCAGAGCTTTTACAAGCCTCGCGTATAGAGGTTTGGGGATTGGTATGTTGACGTATTCGACCATTTAGGGGGATCCTCTGTTATTATGTCTGTGTTATGGTTATTATGTTTATCGTTCATGTATCGTTGGTTTATCATGTTGCTTTGAGTTACATAAAGTTTAAATATGCTCTACAAGTGATGATAATGTGTCGGTCCACTGTTTCAGGAAGCAGTTAAGATGGAAGATTATCTGTCGGATTTGGAAAGGAAAAGCATCTCTTTAATTAGGGAGGCTAAGGCTCAGTTCAAGAATATGGGTGTGTTGTGGAGTACGGGCAAGGATTCCACTGTTGCAGTGTGGCTTTGTAAGAAAGCTTTTTTCGGGAAAGTTCCTTTTCCAGTGATCCACATAGATACGGGTTACAAGTTTCCTGAGATCTACGAGTTCAGAGACAGAGTTGCCAAGGAGTGGAACCTCGACCTCGTCGTAGCTCAAAACAAGGAGGCGTTAAAGGACGGTGTGGGGCCGGAGAAGGGAAAGCTTGATTGTTGCACTCGACTGAAGACTGAGGCTTTGAAAGAGTTGATTAAGGAGAAGGGCTTTGATGCTCTGGTTTTGGCGATAAGAAGGGATGAGCATGGTATTCGGGCTAAGGAGCGGTTTTTTTCGCCTCGTGACGAGGAGTTTCGTTGGCAGTACGCCGATCAGCCGGCTGAGATGTGGGATCTTTATGTTAAGCCTTCGGAAGATTTTTCTCACATGAGGGTTCACCCCATCCTTCATTGGACAGAGTTGGACATGTGGAAGTATGTGAAAAGGGAGAAGCTTCCAGTTAACTCGCTGTATTTTGCTAGGGATGGAAAGCGTTACCGTAGCTTAGGCTGCATGCCCTGTACGGTTCCGGTGTCTTCATCTGCTGGCACGATAGATGAGGTGGTTAAAGAGCTTGCTTCCACTAAGGTTCCTGAGAGGGCGGGGAGGGCGCAGGATAAAGAGAAGGCGTATATGATGCAGAAGCTGCGAAGTTTAGGCTATATGTGAGCGGTTATTGATGATTATTCTTGCCTTGGACGCTTTGGATTTCAGCATGGTGAAGAAGTTCAAGTGTGAGAATTTGATGCAATTAGAGTGTGGGCAGACTGATCTTTCTGGGTTTCGGTTGGAGAGGACGGTTGTTCTTTGGGCTTCCTTCTTGACCGGTGTAGGCATGGAGGAGAAGATTCCTGTTGAGACACAGTGGAAGTTTAAACTTAATCCGGAGGAGACGTTTTTCCGGTTTTTCAAGACTTATGAGGCGGTGGATGTTCCTGCTTTTTCTTTGAAAGATAAGAATCACGCTGAGGAGCGGAGGCTGCTTAAGGCTTATTTTGATGACGGGGCTTCTGTTGAGGAGTATGACGCTGTGGTTTGGAAGAACCATGAGGAGAACAAGAAGGATTTTTTTAGCTGTTTAGGGCGTTTCGACTTAGTTATGGGGTATTTCGATCTCGCAGACGCCGTTGGCCATTTGAGTTTCGGGGTTCCTGAAAAAATGGACAGGGTTTATTCGGAGCTTGAAGATTTGGCTGGAGAGGTCAAGTTGTCTTCGAACGATTTTGTTCTTGCCGTATCGGATCATGGAATGAAGCCTGTGGGCAGGTATGGTGATCATACCAAAAACGGGTTTTACTCTGCGAACCGTGGTTTGGGGTTGAATCTTCCGAGAATAACGGATTTTTTCAACCTAATCCGGAGGGTAGCCAAGGGTGGGTCTTCCTAAAGCAAACTTGGTTGTGGTTGGACATAAAGACCATGGGAAATCTACTTTGATAGGTAGGTTGCTGTATGATTCAAAGGTTATACCGGAGCAGAAACTGCAGGAGATTAGGGACGAGCTCGAGTCGGCTGGGAAAGAGTTCGAGTTTGCCTATATACTGGACAGTTTGGAAGAGGAGCGAGTTGGGGGGTTAACCATAGATATTATGCAGACGCCTTTCAAGTCTGAGAAGTATTTCTACACTATAATTGATTGTCCAGGGCATAGAGAGTTTATTGAGAAGATGTTGACTGGTGCCTCTCAGGCAGAAGCTGCGGTTTTGGTGGTTTCAGCCAAAGAGGGGATTGAAGATCAGACTAGGCAGCATCTTTTTTTGATTGAAACGTTGGGGATCAGGCAGTTGGTTGTGGCAGTTAACAAGATGGATTTGACCGGCTTTGACGAGCAAGCTTTCAAGAGGCTTTCAGGGAAGGTTGAACAGCTTCTGGGTTCTCGGGGTTATGGAGATGTTCCCGTTGTTCCTGTTTCGGCGTTTAAAGGCGACAATGTAACTAAACGTTCCAGTAGTATGGGGTGGTATAGGGGGCCGACTCTTATAGAAGCTTTGGATGGTACGGTGAAGCCGTTGAAGCCTTCGGGTGAGAAGCGGTTGAGGTGTGTGGTTCAGGATGTTTATGATGTCGAAGGGAGGAGGATGGCCGTGTGTAGAGTTGAAGCAGGAGTTTTGAGGGTTGGTCACCGGGTAATGGTTATGCCTATTGGAGAGAAGGGTATTGTGGAGAGGATTGACGCTTTTGGAGAAAAGGTAAGGATGGCTGTTCCTGGGGATTCGGTGGGCGCAGTTTTGAAGGGAGTAGAACGCGTTGAAAGAGGTTTCGTCTTGGCTAGTGAAGAAGAGCGGTTAAAGCCCACGGCATGGTTTGTTTCTGAGTTGATCGTGTTCGCAGATTTTCGGTTAAGAGTTGGAGACAAGGTTACCGTTCGGGTAGGCACTGCTGAAGTTGAATGTAAGATGGAGAGGATACTGGAAAGGAGGGATCCGGTGGATTTAACGGTGGAAGAGGAAACGCCTGTTTGTTTGGAGAACGGTGAGGTGGGTAAGGTTCTTCTCCGGCCGCTTGAGCCTCTTTACTTAGAAGTGTATTCTCAGTTTCCCCAGCTTGGGAGATTCGTGGTGGTTGGAAGAAAAGGCGCCGCGGCAGCAGGTGTGGTTTTAGAGAAGGGAGAAGAGAGATGAGTGATGGAATGTTTAGACTTCTGCTTTGGTTGTCGGGCCATTAGTTCAGTGGGTGGGCTAGCTTTAGCATTGCTTGGGAAACGGGCGTTTGGGGTGGCGAATGGGAGATACCGGTAGTAAAGCTGGGGCAGAAAGATGAAAACTTTTCTGATATTCATCGTTGTCGGTTTGTCTTGTGGTTTTGTTGATTCTGCCTTGGGGATGGGTTACGGAGTAACTGCAGCGTCTGTTTTGGTCACCTTTGGTATAGCCCCGGCAATTGCAAGTGCTTCTATACATACTTCTGAAGGTTTTGTGGATATAGTGTCGGCTGTTTCTCATTGGAGGTTCAAGAACGTTGAGACACGTTTGTTTCTTCCGTTAGTGATTCCGGGAGTTTTTGGCGCAGTTTTAGGTGCTGCTTGTCTATCGTTTATTGCTACGGCTGCGGCGAAACCGTTGATGGGGTTAATCTTGTTGTTTATGGGTTTGTTAATTTTTGTTAAACACGTAAGGAAGAGAGCCATTGTTTCAGCGAGAAAAATTCCTCCAAGGCTGGTTCCATTGCTGGGTTTCTTCGCTGCCTTTATAGATGTTGCCGGCGGAGGAGGTTGGGGTCCAATATTAACTCCAACTTTTGTTCTGAATGGCTCAGAACCTCGGAAGGCTGTGGGAACTGTGGGAGCCACCGAGCCCATAATATCCTTCACCGCTACAATCGTGTTTGGCGTACTGATCGGGTTTGAAACTTTCCTGTGGCACATTGTAGTGCCGCTTATTGTTGGAGGGTTCGTTCTCGCGCCGATTGCAGCGTGGACCACAAAACGGATTCCGAGAAGAGCTTTAGGCATATTAATTGGGGTATGGGTGATGTTTCTAAGCGCCAATATACTTCTAAGAACAATAAGCGCGCTACTATGATGCACACTGCAGAGCATCTGGTTGAGGTTCATTCGGCATTTTTCGCTAGGATCGTAGCCGTCATTGTGCACATATTTGAAAGATTCTTCTCCAATCTTTTATGGTTGATTAGTTTGAGCGGCTGGTTTTCTTCTTTCCTCCGGTCCTAGTCGGTTTAATTCATTTCAAAACGGTGAAAGCAAAGTCGCAAGACTAAAGTTTACTCATGCCTACGCACATGAATGCTTTAAGCATTTGCGGAATGAAGATCAATGATAAAATGGAGAAACCGCCTTCGATGGTATTGTTAAATGTTTATATTGTTGGTTTTTGTCTAACGTTAACGCAATAAATACGCCTGTGGATAGAAATGAATGTTCCTAAAGCAATTAACACGTACTGTCCGAAGTGTAAGGCTCATACCGAGCATTCTGTCAGCCTTTACAAGGCTGGAAAACGTCGAGCTTTAGCTTTGGGTGCACGCCGTCACGAGAGAGAAAAGAGGGGGTACGGCGGTCAAGGGTGGCCGCTTCAGAAAAAATTTGCTAAAACTACAAAAAAGCAGACTCTCAAATACAAATGTAAGAAATGTGGCTTCACGATTCAAAAAGATGGAATGCGCTTAAGAAAACTAACTATCGGAGGAAAAGCTTGACCATGAGTTCCGACTGGGAAGCCCTCATTCCCAAACCTAAATCCAGTTTCCTACGTGTACGCTGCCCCGAATGTGGCAACGAACAGTTTGTTTACGGCAGTCCTACAAACGTTGTGAAATGTAACGTGTGTCAAAACATTCTTGCTAAGCCCACTGGAGGAAAAGCGAAGATCAACGGCGAAATCGTCGCCGTAATGGAGTGAGGCTAACGCGGCGATGCCTCCTTTTCAAAAACCCGAGTGGCCAGAGAGAGGCGAACTTGTGCTGGCTACGGTGCAAAAAGTCACCGCCCACGGCGCCTACGTAACTCTCGAAGAGTATGGCAACAAAGAGGGACTTCTCCATAGAAGCGAGATAAGTACTAGTTGGGTTCGTAACATCCGTAACCATGTTCGCGAAGGACAAAAGCTCGTACTCAAAGTTCTTAGAGTCGACCCAAATAAGAAACACATTGACCTTTCTCGTAAACGAGTTACTAAAAGACAGCGCATAGATAAAATTTACACTTTCAAGCATGAACGCAAAGCCGAGTCCTTCCTCCGTGTTGCAGCCGAAAAACTTGGCAAACCTCTTGAAGAAGTCACCGAGAAAGTGATGCTCCCCATAGAGGAGGCTTATGGCAGTTTGTACGCCGCGTTTGAAGAAGCAATCGTTCAAGGTCCTGAAGTGTTAACAAAAATAGGTGTACCAGACGATATAGCGCAGGTTTTAGCCGAGATAGCTAAGGAGAAGATTCGACCTCCTAGGGTTGAAATAAAAGGGATTCTTCAGCTTACCAGCGCCAAGCCTAACGGCGTCAACGTGGTTAAAAAGGCGCTTCAAGCGGCTCAAAAGGTTTCAGTTCCTGACACCGCGAGGATTCAGATTTACACAGTTGCGGCTCCCAAATATTGTTTGGCGGTAGAAGCTGAAAACTATAAACAGGCTGAAATGGTACTACAAAAAGCCTCTGAAACAGCCATAAAAGCTATCGCCAAAGCAGGTGAAGGTAGCTTCAAAAGGGAAAAATAATGGGATGGCTTCTGAGAAAATGCGAAAAATGCCTCGGCTACACTCTTAACACGAAAGAGTGCCCACACTGTGGAGGTAAGGTGCACATTCCCCACCCCGCAAAGTTTTCTCCTAACGACAAATACGCAAAACATCGCATTGCATTAAAGGAAGAGTCTCAAACATGAAGACAGCCGTTAAAGAGAAGGTGCAGATAAAACCTAAAAATCCCATTCTTATAGAAGGACTTCCAGGCCTCGGAATGGTTGGAAGAATCGCCACCCGCTATTTAGTTAAGCAGCTAAAAGCCGAAAAATTCGCCGTTCTTTACTCGCCTCATTTTCCCTATTACGTCGTAGTGAACAAGAAAGGGAATGTTCGTCTTCTCCGCGGCGAGTTTCATTACTGGAAAAATCCAAGTGGCAACGATGTCATTCTTTTTACTGGAGACAGCCAAGCTCAAACCATTGAGGGGCAGTATGAAATCGCCGAAGCCATTTTAAATTTCGCCGAAAAACACCAAGCAAAGACAATAATCACTCTCGGAGGCTACCGCAAAGAAGCCGAAGAAATGCCTAACGTGGTCGCCACAGCCACCGACGCCGAAACGTTAAACAAAGCTATCGAAGCAGAAGCGTCTCACAGCCCTCCTGGAAACCCCATAGTGGGAACCGCAGGTTTGTTGGTGGGCATGGCTAAATTCAAAGGTATTTCGGCGCTGTGCCTTTTAGGAGAAACCCGAGGATATCTTCCTGATCCCAAAGCGGCTAAGAGCCTTCTCATGGTTCTACAAAAACTGTTGAAGATAACCGTCGATTTAGACGGCTTAGACAAAGAAATTGTCAAGTCGGAGAAGATTTTGGAAAAGATGAGGCAAATAGAAGAGCGAAGAGAGAAATATGCCGAGAAGATGCGTAAAGGCGAAGAAGGCAAAACCACCTATATAAGCTAGCTGGAAGAGCTAGGTCACATTTCGGTTTAAACAGTCTTTGTACTGGTGGCAGAGGATTAGTAATGAAGAAAGTTTTAGTTACCGGTTCAAACGGGCTTTTGGGAAGCAAAATTGTTGCCGAAGTCATAGGAAGATACGCTGTTTATCCTACACATGCCACGCGGCCGTTTTTTCCGAAATCGTTGAAAGTGGACATTACAGACAAGAGGGAAGTTGACCAGGTTTTGAACAAAGTGAAGCCTGACATATTAGTCCACGCCGCGGCGGAGACGAATGTTGACAAATGTGAGAGGGACAAGAGCTATGCGTTAGCGGTGAATGGTGAAGGAACGAAGATTCTTGCAGAGGCATGTAGGCGGATGAACGGGCGATTCGTTTATCTTTCAACCGATTATGTTTTCGACGGCGAAAAAGGGTTGTACGTCGAAGAGGATGACCCGAACCCTGTAAACCATTACGGTGTCACTAAGTTGATGGGAGAGAAATATGTTGCCGAGCTCTGTGAAAGTTTTGCGATTTTGAGAACAAGCGTTCTCTACGGTTTGCATCCCGTGAAACCGAATTTTGCAAAGTGGGTGATAACCTCTTTAGCAGAAGAAAGAGCCGTCAACGTAGTTGAAGATCATTTTAATTCTCCGACTTTAGCCGACAACTTGGCCGAAGTGGTTGTCGAAATAATTGACAGAAACATGGAGGGGCTTTACCATGCCGCTGGCAGTGAACGTGTAAGCCGGTATGCCTTTGCGTTGAAGATTGCTGAAACTTTCGGTTTCGATGCTGGTCTCGTTAAGCCAATTAGAATGGGCGAGTTAGAAGCATGGATAGCCCGGAGACCGAAAGACTCATCATTGTGTGTAGATAAAATCAGGAAGGAAATCGACATAGAACTTTTAGGAGTTAGCCGAGGCTTAAGGGAGATGAAAAAAAAGTGGGCAGAAGCAAGATGAAGGGGATTATTCTCCACGGGGGACATGGCACAAGACTTAGACCGTTGACGCATACTGGTCCGAAACAGTTGATTCCCGTAGCTAATAAGCCGATGTCGCAGTATGTTTTGGAAGATTTGAGGGAAGCGGGCATCAAGGATGTTGCCTTCATCGTAGGAGGAGTCCTCTCCGAAAAGGTGAAAAACTATTACCGGGATGGAAGAGAGTTCGGCGTAGAAGCTACTTACATCCATCAAGAAGAGCCTGGTGGGATAGCTCAGGCAGTTAGTCTTGCAGAGAAATTTGTCGGCGACTGTCCGTTCGTGGTGTATTTAGGCGACAACTTGTTGAAGGGAAAGATTGGAGAGTTTGTGAAAGAGTTTGAAAGTTCAAATTACGATGCGATGATTCTCCTCTGTGAGGTTGATAATCCTAGGCAGTTTGGGGTTGCAGAATTCGACGGGAATGAAAAGCTGGTTAGGCTGGTCGAAAAGCCCAAAGATCCGCCTAGCAACTACGCCCTCACGGGCATATACTTTCTCACCACAAAGATTTTTGAAATGATAGAGGAGTTGAAGCCTTCCTGGCGGGGAGAACTGGAAATCACCGAAGCATTGCAGAGTATGCTCGACGCAGGATACAAGGTTGGCCACAAGTTTGTAACAGGCTGGTGGAAAGACACTGGAACGGTTGAAGACATATTAGAGGCAAACCGCCTCGTTCTCGACGAACTCAAAAAGAAGGTAGAAGGCATTATTGAAGAGAAATCGTCCATCCAAGGCAGAGTAGCCATCGGAAAAGAAGCCACAGTCAAGCATGGAGCTTTGATAAGGGGGCCAGCTATAATCGGCAGAAACGCGTTTGTGGGAAACCAAGTCTACATTGGACCGTACACAAGCGTAGGAAACAACGTGAGGATTGAAAGGGGAGAGATAGAAAACTCTATAATAATGGACGACTGCCGCATAGAGATTGATGGAAAAATAACCGACAGCCTGGTAGGAGCCGGTGCCAGTTTGACGACAAATCAGAAAAGCCCGAAAGGCTATAGATTGGTAGTCGGCGAATATTCAAAAATAGTGTTGTGAGGCGTTGAAATTGATAGAGGAAGTGGTTACAAGACAGTTACGTTTGATCGCTGACGAGAGAGGGTGGCTAATGGAAGTGCTCAGAAGCGATTGGGAGCTCTTCGAAAAATTTGCTCAAACCTACGTCACCGCCGCTTATCCCCAAGTGGTGAAGGCTTGGCACATGCACAAGCAGCAAACCGACAACATAGCCTGCGTAAAAGGCATGATTAAACTTGTCCTATGCGACGGTAGAGAAAACTCTAGAAGTAAGGGAGAAATCAACGAGTTCGTTATAGGAGAGAAAAATCCTTTGCTGGTGAAAATACCGCCCGAAGTTTGGCACGGCTTCAAAAACATCGGCCTAGAAGTCGCTTTGGTCATAAATGTGCCCACCAAGCTCTACAATTACAAGAGTCCAGATGAACATCGGTTGCCTCCAGACACCGCAGAGATCAAGTATGATTGGGGGCTTGCACCGTGGCTGAAACACGGGTGAAAAAATGCGAATCTTAGTCGCCGGCGGAGCAGGCTTTATCGGCAGCAACTATGTAAAATATGTATTGTCAACCTGCAGCGATGTGGAGATTGTTAATTTTGACATGCTCACCTACGCCGGTAGGCTTGAGAATCTAGCCGATGTGAAAAGAGACCCGCGTTACAAATTCGTTCGCGGAGACATTCGAGACAGAAAAGCCGTAGAAGCAGTGGTCAAGGACCGGTTTGATTTAATCGTGAATTTTGCGGCTGAAACCCATGTGGATAGAAGCGTGGTGGAAGCAGGGTCTTTTGTTCTAACCGACGCTTATGGAACTTACATGCTCTTAGACGCCGCGAGAAAGTTTGAGTGTGGAAGGTTTGTGCAGGTGTCTACCGACGAGGTTTACGGAAGCAGAGAGGAGGGATCGTTTAAAGAAACCGACAGGCTAGACCCGTCTAGTCCCTATTCTGCGAGCAAAGCGGCAGGAGACCACATTGCTTTAGCTTTTCATAAAACCTATGGGCTTCACGTGGTTGTCACTCGCAGCTCCAACAATTATGGGCCTTTTCAGTATCCTGAAAAGCTTATTCCTAAATTGATTTTGCGGGCTCTTCACGATCAGCCTTTACCTATTTACGGCGACGGAAAACAGGTGCGAGACTGGCTTTACGTGGTGGACAATTGTGCGGCACTAGACCTTGCAGCTCGCAGAGGAAGCGTTGGAGAAATATACAATGTTGCCTCGGGCGAGGAGCATATGAACGTCGAGGTGGCGCGAAACATTTTGAGACTGTTGAAGAAGCCCGACAGTTTGATTAAAATGGTTTCCGACCGACCTGGCCACGACCGTCGATACTCGCTTGAAATTTCCAAGATTAAAGCGCTTGGATGGAAGCCTAAGATGGGTTTCACAGAAGGTTTAGAAGAAACGGTTAATTGGTATTCGAATAATGAGTGGTGGTGGCGTCCTCTTTTGAAAGACAAATTCTTCGAGGCGGATAGTCCGTGGCTTCACTGATGATGTTAGGGCAAATGCTCTTGGAGGCGGCGTAATCTCGATTGGTTGGTGCATGCAGATAGACTTATGGATGGTGTCCTGTTTGTTCTAATAGAGGCAATACATTGCAAAAATTGGTATAGTTGGAATCATAAGCTCGCAAATGCGTGTTGCAAGGGGTGCGTCTTTAGGGTTTGTTCGAGGTTTCTAAGTTGTGGGTTAGAATTGGCAGATTGTTTATTTGATTTTTGATTTGATTTCTTGCCATGTTGCCTTGGTCAGCATTCTGGCTTCTTTGTCTATGGCGATTAGTAGCATTAGGTAGATTATTCCGGCTATGGCTGTTATGCTTAGAGTTGATGATATTTTCGTTGGGTGAGGGACCACGAAGAGAAAGACGGCCATTATGGTTGAAGCGAAGGCGTATTTTGCGATGTTTTTCCATGGGATGTGGATGGGAACCATTTTGCGCACGATGGCGAATAGAGTGAGGAACATTGCTAAACGGGCTGATGTGTTGATGATGCTTACGTAGAGGGCTGCGGTGAGGGGGTCGTTTTGAACTTGGGTTGTTAGAAAGTAGTATGTGGTGGGCAGTGTTAACGCTGAGTGTATGTATGGTAAAGAAAATGCCAAGAACAAGCGGCTCTTCGTTAACTCTTTAAACGATATTGTCGCTTTTTCGTCAATTCTTTCTAATCCAAAGAGGACGAAGAGGAAAGTTGTTGACATGGTTAAGATTAGGGAGTCTATTGCTAGCACGATCAGAACTGGCGCAGCTACTGCATACACCTCTTGCAGTATTATTAAATAGGAGTCGCGGAGGATTATTGCGCCTGCTGTCATAGGCAGAGCGAACATTAAAACCATTTTTAGTGAGGTTGTTATGTCTTCACTTTTTCTTTCAGCCAATAGTTTTGGGTATAATGCAAAAGCCAAGAAAGTGGAGTAAACAACTATTTTCGCAATTTGGTTTGCAGCGCCGAAATAGCCTCGGGCGTCGCTTCCACCGTAAGCGAACAGCATTATAAATGCAAAGTTTATCATTTGATTGCCGATTACGTGGTATATGTTTGCCACGGAGCCTTTAAGCCATTCTTTGACGTATGCCCATTTTACTGTTTGTTTTAGTTGTTTCGTCAAGAGTTTAATATAGTATGCTATTTGAACTGTAAAAGCCACTATGAGGCCGAACATTGCTCCCAAAAGAGGTTGCTGATATTGAATAATGAGTATGTAGCCTAAAACGACCTTGCAGCTCTCTGCAACCAGCAGTCCGTATCCTAGTGTGTGGGGGATTCTCGCTTTCAAGCATCCTTCTAGCGCGGTTATGGAGTAGATTTCCAGTATTTGCAAGGCGGTTAAGAAGTATAGGATGGTGTATTCTGCGGGGATGCCTAGTGATGAAGTTATGAAAGGGATTAGCGGGAGATAGATTAGAACGGTTATCGCTGAAAGCATCAGGTTTGTGAGGATTCCTGTTTTGGCGGCTCCTTCTTTCTCTCTTGCTACGAAGCGCATGGTCCAAAATGGAAGCACTCCTGCTAGCAGGGTGAAATAGGCTAATATGTCGCTGATGTTGAACCATATGCCATACTGGCTTGCTGTGGTGGCGCGGGCTATCATGAGTTGGAAGACAAGGCCTGTGCCTATGCTGAGTAGTTTAGCCGCAAACATTACGAAGCCTGAATATTGAAGCCTAATTTCGTTCTTAGCCAAGTCTTTCACTGCCATGTGACTTTGGATTCTAAGTAGTTCTATATTGATGCTTTTAATGGTTGCTAGCTCTTTCCCTAGTCCTTTCAGATTTACTAGATTTTTTCGTTGCAGTTAATTAAGCAGTTATTACCGCTCAAGTAGGATAAGATGTGACAATGGATATTAGAAAAACCATTTTGTTGTTAAAAATCGTTCGAAGGAAGCCTTAGGGTGTCCAAATCTGCCATAAGGATCAAACCAACAGTCCTGCTAGTATCATTGCATGGCATGAAATTGGATGGAATCATAATAACCTGTCGAGAGAAAGGGTGCTTAAAATAGCAGTGGAAACGCGTGTAAACTTAGGCAGCAGAGAGGTGAATAGCCATCATATTTCAAAACCATTGTA
>JBKHJI010000032.1:0-13729 GCA_046538175.1 Bathyarchaeia archaeon
ATATCATCTGACTGCTTTCTCAATCGATCGGTGAACAAATATAGACTAGAAATGTTAAATAGCAAGTTTTGCCTCCACATGAGACCTCTTAAGAGGTACAAAAATGAAAATAAAAGCGGTTCTATTCGATGTGGGAGAAACATTAATCAGAGCTACACCTCCCGCCGAAGTAATGAGGAAAATACTCGAGGCTTTTGAGATCAAGAGGTCGGCAGAAGAAATCGAGGAGGCAAGAAAGGCTGTAGAAAAAAACGCGAACATCGAGGAACTGCCGATTTTGGGTGAAGATTTCTGGGTGAAATGGAATGGCCAAATTTTGGAAGATTTAGGCATCCGCAACAACACACTATTCTTGGCAAAGAAAATAACAGAGTTATGGTGGCGCTATTCCGAAGTTGAGCTTTACCCTGACGCAGAAAAAGCGCTAGAACTTCTAAAACAAAAAGAACTGAAAATTGGCATTATAACAAATGGGTTAAAAAGCGATATTGACGAAATTTTGCCGAAGATCGGTTTAAAAGAGTTTTTCGACGTGGAAGTGGCTTCAAATACTATTGGAAAAATGAAACCTTGCAAAGAAGTTTTCCAACATGCCTTGAAAAAGTTGAATGTCCTACCATATGAGACACTGTTTGTCGGGGACACCGTGCAATACGACTACGAAGGTGCTACACAATGTGGTTTAAAGGCGCTGCTGGTCGACCGAAAAAACAACGTTAAAGAAAATGTTGAGAAAATCGAAAGCCTAACAGAACTCCTAAACCACATCTAAATCGCGCATGCCGCATGTACGCGGTCTATGGTAGTTTAAACTCTTCACCCTCTCGCAGCACCATAACCTCAACCTTTGATCCAGCTTCCACTTTTTCTCTGAATTCCTCAGGGTTCGTGTTCCAACGGTGCATTGGAATCGCAATTTTCGGGTTAAGTGTTATTGCCGCTTCTGCAGCCTCAGCGTTATTCATCGTATATGTATCTCCGCTGGGAAGCAATGCAACGTCTATGTCGCGTAGTTGCCGCATTTCTGGGATGAAATCTGTGTCCCCTGCGTGGTAGATCGTTTTTCCTTCAACGGTAATTAGATAACCAACTCCTAGATCTTTTGGATGGAACGGGTTTTGTGGTGACCTAAAACGCTTGAAGTTATAAGCTTCCACAGCTTTTATTTTTATACCATCTATTGTTGTCTCTTTTCCGGCTTTCAGTGTTTTAACGTCTCCACCAATTTTTGAAACGCAATCTTGTGGAGCAATAATTGCGGTGTCTTCTTTGCGCACTGTCTTAACCTTATCCGAGTCACAATGATCAGTGTGGGAGTGTGTCACTAATATTATGTCTGCCTTTTCAGAGGGTTCGCTGTACTTTTCTAAATCGATATAGATCACTTTTCCTTCCGCCTTAATCTGAAAGCAAGCGTGGGCTAACCATTTAATAAATACAGCCATTTAAGATCAGTCAATAATTGGCCACTAGGATATATTAGTTTAAGAGCGAGTTTATGAACGCTTTTCTGGAGACGTTCGTGTAACATGCAGGCCATGCCTTTTATTCCAAAAACTTTGACTCCATACACGTGCACATGCAAAAGATTTTAATTTTTTTCTCCCTGTTCTATCTAAAAATGGGGGGCACTCTCTACACTGCAATAGTGTGCTATGGCTTGGAGAGGGATCGGAGAAGCTTAGATGAGGGATTGTTAGACTGCGACTGGAAGGCATGCCTGTTACTGCGATATATACTTAAACAGAGATAAACAGGGCGCCTTCTGCTTTTGGCGGAACCGATACCGAGCTGAAGGCTGGAATGCTCTCCAGGAAAAACAGCGAAGTCGTCCAAAAAGAACTCCAGCAACAATGTACCTAAAACACAAAGTGCAACTCTATCCCTAATTAGGACACAAAACAGCGGGGATAAATATATTTTTCAATGTGTATGCGACTCATTTATACCATGAAAGATGAATGTAGTCTCTGCGGCAGAGTACTATATCTTTACTCGCTGAAGCGTTGTCCTAGATGTAAGAAACTCTATTGTAGAAGTTGCATGACCATAGATTTGTGGAGTGAACAAAGAGACTACATCTGTCTAAACTGTGCAAGAAGAATCGTCGCGCCTCGGCGTGCAGATTCAAAATATAGCCCTCTAAGGGAATATTTGTGGCGGCGCGGGCAGTTCACAAGCCTAGTTACTTTGACTTTTCCCAAAATTGAGGGAATAATCAAAAGCGATTTACCTTTTGGTGCTCTGAGAAGCGAAAAATGGTGGAACAACAACAAGACAACCTCTCAAGGCTACGCTTGGACGAGCGTAGGTTGGAAAGTTCAAAACGTGAATCTAAAAGAGAGGACGGTTACTTTAAAGAGACAACCTAAAGCAGCGAAAAGTCAGAAACTCGTAAAGAAACGCCGAAAAACCAAAAAAACAAAGCCTTTCATCCCGGTCCCAGTGAAGCCCCTAAGAGTCCGAAAACCTTCAAAGACACGAATAGCAAAAGCCTTGGCGAGAGCGAAAAACGTAGAGCGAAGAAAAACGGCGACACCATACAAAACGAGGTTCAAACCGAAATCTGCTTATGAAAAGAGGATGTATAAATCAGCGGCAAAGCCTCAGTCTCAATCATGAGTAAAGGTTTAAAACCAAGCCTCCTAAACTATAGGCGATGCTAAATGAGTGTAGCCATTAAGCGGCTTTTGTTAGATGCGCTCAAACCCCGCGAAACATCTATAATCGAATTGGCGAAGGCTTTAGGATCTGTAGGCGGCGTGGAAGAAGTAGACATAGTAGTCAGCGAAGTGGACTCTAGAACAGAAACTATCAAACTGACAGTGAAAGGTCCACATATTCAGTACGACGAGGTTACCAAAATGATGGAAAAGTACGCCATTTCAATTAGGGGCGTAGACGAGATAAGCGTCGCCAAAACCGAGTTTGACCAATGAAGTCTTCTAGATTAAAACTTGGATCAGATAGCCAATTGCAAAGGCTACAACCCCAAAAACCACCATTCTTGCCCCTTTGGTGAGAGGATTTTTCTTGCCAAATCTTCCCAGCCAAGTCCCTGCAACAAAAAGGATGCCAAGCGCTAAACCAACCGAAATCCAAGAGGCAGTGACTATGTCGAGAAGTTGAAATCCAACAAGAATTAATGGAGTAATTACAATGCCGCAGCACATTAGCGGGGTGAAGAAATTAACAACCGCAATTATCAACGCAGATACCTTGTGGTCTTCCGCGATTGTCGTGTTTTCCATTTTTCTGAACAAAGCTTTTTCAAGCTCTACGACTTTCCTCTCGCGCTCCAAAGTTTCGGATTCATAAACACTCACTCCAGTCGAGATTCCTAAGGCAATGCTAGCAGAAACCATAGTACCTACGATCAGACGCAAATCTGAATTTGCAAATACAGAGCCTATTATAATGCCTAACAAAGTGAAAGTTGAATCAAACAGCGTATTTGTAAAGAACCTGCGGAGAAAAGGTCCAATATCCTTGCTTTTCTTCTTGAACAGGTTATTTAACTCCAAACTCGGTATCCCTTTTTGTTCTTTCTTTATCCATTCTAATATTACGTTATATCGCTATTAATATTTCCCACGTAGAGATATTTGAAATATCCAAGTCAAAATGGCTATGGCTGATGCCAGCAAGATACCATGTTCTCGGGTATTCCGCTTTTCTCTTTTCCGTAACGACTCAAAGGCTTGGTCAAATGTCTCTGCGAACGAGGAGACGTAACGAAGAGTCCTTCGCAAATCCGCCTTTTTTCTTCCACAAATATCTTCTGCAAATTTGAGTTTCGAAGGCCACATTTACCACATCTAAATCCTTTACCTTTTCCCATGGAATCCATCCTTTTGCCACATCTAGAACACTTGGGATTACGAAGCTCTAATTTAGGTGCAAGTTTGACGACTCTCAGCTTCTCGAGATTTATCGTCGTTGGTCGTTTCGAAGAGCTAGCTTTGACTCCGCCCGCTACTTCAACGCTATCGCCAGGAATTAGTTGTCTAGCAACTTTTCGTAAGGTGCCGGTGGGCTCATAAGCGGCGCAGTCTACTGTGCTAGTTTCATCGCGTATCGCGAATATTCGATGTCTTCTAGGAACTAGTTTAGGCTTAGAAGCTACAATGCCAGTGGCAATAATTGGATGATATGGACGAATGTCATTTATTGTATTGATTTTCTTCAGATGAGCGTCTGTCCCTTGATTGGTTCGAAAAACCACCCATCGCTCTACGGGTTCTAGAACTTGAACCATTTTGTGAGCTTCAATCACTGCGTCGGCGGTTTCCCCTCTTATACCATAAAGAATTGGATCTGGCCCTCGGGGAGTGATGAGAATTCGCCCAGTTTCAGAATCGATGTTGTTAAAAGTTTTGGGTTTAGTTTCTTGATCCATCCTCTTGATCGACTCGTAGTTCACTTGTCGAGGGGTTCCACGGTTTTCAGGGTTTCTATAAGCTATTACTTCGTAAGTGTGGTCGTCCTCTAGACTTTCACCTATCGCTGCCAGACCGCCTATAATGCCGTATCCTGTCTCGAAACCCAGTGCTTCTGCCTTGAATTTTCTTATCAACTTTAAAGCGTCTTCCATTCTGACAACGTCTTGAATAGTTTTTTTGGCGAAGGCTTGAATTTCTGATGGAATTCTATTTCCTTGAAAGAAAACGATGCCTGGGTCTGTGCCTTCAAAACCTAAATCAGAGTTTCGTTCAACACTCTCGGCCACAATTTCAAAGACAGCATCTACAACGTCCTCGCTACATGTAATTCTCAGACAGAGAGCGGCGTTGCCACGAGTTTTCCAAGGTACATTGGGATTTAGACGGATAAGGTTAGGATAGTCAATGAAAACTACGCCTGATCTCTCTAATTTCTCTACGAGTAAAGCAGCTACATAAGTGGTGCATCCGCCTCTCGGAGAATCCGTGTCATCGAACCCGATGTGTAAGTTAACCATTAACGTCCAGCGCGTTTGACTGTTTAAACTCTATGATAAAAACACTGCTGAAAAAAAATAAAAAGGAGGAAAGTTGTGTCAAGTACTCTGTTCTTCGACCACTATCATAGTTAGCGTAGAGCGAACTTTATCCAATCGGCGAACGTGCCATGTAACTATCTCTTTAAGTTTATCCATAGTATCTGCAGTAATTTTAGCGACAACATCGTAGACTCCATAGACCGCATAAGCTTCAATAACTCCTTCGACGCCCTTCAAGGTATTCAGAACTTCGCTTTCGGAGCCTATTTCGGTATTTATGAGCACAAAGGCTACTGGCAAACTATATTCCTCGCATCTATGTTACACTGTGTGAACTAAAATATTTTGCTACCCAATCTATTTCTCTACGCGAAAACACAGAAAATATCCAATATCTCTCACGCTCTTAAAACGTTAAAATACCAAAAATACAAATAAACTTAACCGAGCTGGAACAATTCATGACAATTGCAAAACGCGAAAAACGGGACAAGCATTTCGGCCAATGGTTTCGCCACATACTCATACACGCCGAAATCCTAGACTACCGTTATCCGATAAAAGGGTGTGGTGTATGGCTTCCCTACGGCTACAAAATTCGCAGACTGGTAACACAAATTCTCAGAGATTTGCATGACTCCACTGGACACGACGAGGTGCAATTCCCTATTATGGTCACTGAGACCAACCTCCGCAAAGAAGCCGCTCACATAAAAGACTTTGAAAACGAAGTGTTTTGGGTAACTCACGGCGGATTAAAACCTTTAGAAATAAGGTATGCCCTGAGACCTACTAGTGAAACAGCGATGTACCCCATGCTAAAACTTTGGATAAGAAGCCATGCTGACCTCCCCAAAAAACTCTACCAAGTCGGAAGCGTCTTCCGTTGTGAAACAAAAACCACCCGCCCCATTATAAGAGTGCGAGAAGTCACTACTTTCAAAGAGGCTCACACGGCTCACACTGCTTTAGATGATGCAGAAACTCAAATCCAAGAAGCAACTCAAATCTACAAGAACTTTTTTGACATTTGTGGGATTCCCTACGTAATTAGTCGCCGTCCCGAGTGGGACAAATTTCCGGGTGCTTTGTACTCTGTTTCTTTTGACGTGATCATGCCCGACGGTCGCACCCTGCAATCCGGTACAGTTCATAATCTAGGCCAAAACTTCTCAAAGGCTTTCGATATCCAATACGAAACCATACAAGGCACCCGTGACAACGTCTGGCAAACCTGTTATGGCATAAGCGAACGCGCCATCGCCGCACTTCTCAGCATCCACGGCGACGACCACGGTATCGTGTTGCCCCCTCAACTCGCTCCAATCCAGATAATAATAATTCCTATACCCTACAAAGAAAACCCACAACTAATCACAGAAGCTTGTCAAAAAGTAGCAGAGAAACTGACTGAGCTGGGTTTCAGAGCGAAAATCGACCAAAGAGATGGCTTAACTCCAGGCGCAAAATTCTACCACTGGGAACTCCACGGCGTCCCTATTCGCTTGGAAATCGGACCTAAAGACGTCCAGAAAGATCAAGTCACCCTTGTACGGCGCGACACCTTCAAAAAAGAATTCTGCAAAATCAACGAATTACATGTCCAGCTTTCTGAGCTAATAGATCAAATATCGGCGGAACTACGCGCGAAAGCTTGGACATGGATGAAGAGCCGAATATACCGAGTTAACAGCCTAGAAAAGGCTAATCAACTGCTAAAGAAAAGAGCTGGAATCGTTGAACTTCTATGGTGCGGCAAAGCAGAATGTGGCCACAAACTCGAAGAACAAGTAAACGCAAAACTGCTGGGAACGCCAGAAGACACCGAAGAAAAAGCCAAAGGTAACTGCACTGTTTGTGGAAAAAAGGCTTCATACCTTGTCAGGATGGCAGCAGCCTACTAAAACTATGTCAAAAAAACATCTGTAAAGCTTCGCGCCCTTTCATCCCCCTTCTTATCCCATTAGTTTTAGCTTTGGAAGTAACTGCCTTAACTTCTGCTTCAAGTATATCTTCAAATGTTTTAACTCCGCTAACCATCGCCGCCGCCACATTAAGCTTTTCAGCCGCGTCTATGTTCAAAAAACCGCACATAATAAATCCTTTATCTCCGACAATCGCCACCAGAGGCGGAGAATCAGGCAAATCCACCCGCAAACCCACAGCAGTCTTTCCGTCAACTTTCAAACAACCAACCTCAAACATCACAATCACTCAGCGTACATTGGGAACCCTTTTTTAAATAAAGCTTGTCACAATAACCAATTATGTGAAAAAAGATGTTGACACGTTTAAAACATCGAGTCCAATCCCTGCTAGCAACACAAGCGAGATGGCTGCACTCTGTTGGCATGACGCCCAACAAAATAAGTCTAATGGGGATTTTCTCGGCCTTTTTATCCGGCTACTTTTACTGGATGTGGTGGTATAACCACTATCTCCTAATCGTCGCTCCAATCTTTTTGTTACTGTCAGGATTCTGTGACGCTCTAGACGGAGTTGTAGCAAGACTTCACGGCGAAATCAGCATTTTCGGAGGTTTTCTAGATTCTCTACTCGATCGCTATGCAGATGCATTAGTCATCGTCGCCTTGATAGGCAGTGGGTTATGCAATGTTTTCTGGGGGTCTGTTGCTCTTGTTGGTTCCTTACTAGTGAGCTATGCACGGGCTCGAGCGGAAGCTACGGGCGCCAAAATGGAGACAATTGGGTTAGCTGAAAGGTCAGAACGAATAATTATACTCACAATAGCCAGCTTTGTGTCTTTTTACTGGTTGGACGCACTCAATTGGAGCATAATACTACTCGCGGTGCTAACGAATCTTACTGTGCTTCAACGCTCGATATATTTCTATAAAACATGTGAGCAAAAAGAAGGCTAGAATCTTTTCTTCTGGTACCGTCTGCGCTCGTTTCTAGCTCTCACTTTCACCACGCCACGATGCACAGCACACGAAACACAATAATACTTTGTCTCTACAGGCGCGGCAATATAAGCCCCCTTCTGCCGTAACTCCTTCGCCAAAGTGTGATCCACCATAGAAACTCTACGAGAAACGCGTTTAGCCTTGTCACGAGGTACCAGTTCGCCGCAGCCACTACACTGCACTAATGAGCTTTTTCCTTTGCCGCCTTTAGCTCTCCCACGGCTTTTCCGTTTTACTGGCAAACATTACACGACCTTATTCGCAGTAGTCAATTGTAGAGGAAGCTTATATAGTCATGCCCGCATGGGAGGTTAAAAGATTTTCTAGAAGCTTATTACGCAAACCGCAATATTGACTTATTGAGGGCAACCCGTGTTTGACATAGCCACAATAAGTCATTTCGTGATAGACCTAATAACCTCACCGAAAATTAGCTGCCCAACACCAACACTAGGCGGCCCCCCTACTTTTGTATCTCTAACTGCAAGCAAGTTGGGCGCTAAAGTAGGCGTAGTGTCCAAAGTGGGCAAAGACTTTCACAGGCACTTTGTATGGCTCCGCAAAAACAATGTAGATCTGTCACATGTGCAAGTTTTTAATGATTCATTGACAACGAGCTTCATACTCAGATATGACGGAAATAAACGTGCTCTCCGGCTGAAAGCCAATGCTCCTCCCTTAACCCTAAAAGACGTATGCGCTCTCACAAATGCCAAAGCAATTCACGTAGCACCTGTAGCAAACGAACTGTCTGCAGAAATGGTTCAGCAGTTGAGAGCAAAGACAGATTTGCTGTCTATTGATCCCCAAGGGTTTTTGCGAGATTTCGATAAAACAGGCAATGTGAAACCGAAAATATTAAGGGACACAAGTTTCCTCCAAAACTGTGATGTTCTTAAATCTTCAATTGATGAGGTCAAACTAGTAACTGGGAATCCTCAACTCAGAGCCTCTATGCGGAAGATTCGTGAATTAGGCGTCAAAACAGCGTTAGTTACTATGGGCAGAAAAGGAACCTTAGCATATATTGATAAAGACGTTTATCATATTCCTTCATGCAAACCCAAAATGCTTAAAGACCCAACGGGCGCCGGCGATGCCTTTATTGGAGGCTTTTTGGCGGAGTACATCGGCGGCAAAGAACCTGTATGGTGTTGCTGTGTAGGGTCAGCCGCTGCATCCTTTGTGGTAGAGGAAGTGGGTGCTCAACGCTTTGGTGAAAAGAATGAAGTTTACCAAAGGGCAACCGAAATATATGAGAAAGGAATTAACCCCCTGTCACGTAATCACTTAGAGAGTGTTTGCTGTGGGAAGAATCGCTAAAGGCATAAAATGTACTGTATCAGGTTGCGAAAAAGACGCAGTCCGCTCTATTGCCTCAAGCAAAGTCACTGCTGCAGGCTTGAAAGTAAGCGCCGAAAAGAGGGCGTATCTGTGCAAAGACCACTACAAAGTGTATAAGAAAGCCACGAGAAAGGATCGAACACTGGAAAAATGGCGCTATCAAGGCGCCCGCTGAAATGCTCTGTATATGTCCTCCTTAAGAAAGGCTAATGAATGGTGTTTCTTCAGAAAGGCTAATTTAACTCTAAACCCTTTTAGGCAGTTTAAGCAGGTTGAGACGTTTGCGCATACTTCAACTGCACTCCAATTACATCGAATACAAACCCATACAAAAAGAAATCAAAATAGCTGAAGAAACAGAGAAAAAAGAGAAACGAATAGAAGAGGTAATAGTTCTATTCACGGCTGTTGAAGAAGGAGACAATGAAACCGCAGCGAAACAGGCAGTTGAAGAAGTTCAAGATTTCCTAGCGAAACTCAAGGTTAACAGGATTCTAATCTATCCATACGCTCATCTAAGCAGCGAGCTGGCAAAACCTGCAGTGGCTCTTAAACTCATCAAAACAATGGAAAAATATGCAAGAGAAAAAGGAATAGAAACATTTCGCGCCCCATTTGGCTGGAACAAACAATTCACTATTTCCATAAAAGGACATCCGCTGGCAGAACAGTCAAAAGCCATTTTGCCAACCAAAGCAAAAAAGGAAGAAAAAACTTCTGAGGCTCTAAAAACTGAAGAAGCCCTCAAACCTTCCTGGTATATCTTGCAACCAGACGGAAAAATGGTGGCCGTTGAACAATTCGATTTTGCAGAACATGAAAATCTTGAAAAATTTGCCAAATACGAAATCTCAAAGATGAGAGCAAGTCGAGAGATGCCTCCGCACATAAAATTGATGAAGAAACTCGAACTCGTCGACTATGAACCGGGAAGCGATCCGGGAAACTTAAGATGGTACCCCAAAGGGCGGCTAGTCAAATCTTTGATTGAACAGTTTGTCACCAACACCATGATCGAATACGGAGCTATGGAAGTTGAAACACCAGTTATGTACGACTTCAACCATCCAAGCCTAAGCGACTACCTAGACCGATTCCCCGCGAGACAATACATAATTAAGTCTGAAGATAAGGACCTCTTCCTCAGATTCGCTGCATGTTTCGGCCAGTTTCTGATGCTGCATGATGCACAGTTTTCATACCGCCAACTCCCCCTACGAATCTACGAATTAACGAGATACAGTTTTCGACGAGAAAAAAGCGGCGAAGTCACTGGACTGCGACGACAACGTGCCTTCACAATGCCAGATTGCCACGCCCTTTGCTCCAACTTGGGACAAGCCAAGAAAGAATTCGTCGTCCGGTTCAAAATATGCATGAAAGTATTAGAAGCCTTTGAGCTGCAAAAACAAGACTACGAATTAGCAATAAGGTTCACGGAAGATTTCTATCAAGAGAACAAAGACTTCATAACCACGTTGGCACAGCTTTTCGGGAAACCAGTTTTGATTGAGATGTTTAAAGAAAAAGCATTTTATTGGATCCTAAAATGGGAATTAAACTTTGTTGACAATCAGGACAAAGCCTCGGCGTTGTCAACTGACCAGATTGACGTGGAAAACGCCCGCAGATATGACATCACATACATCGATGAAAAAGGCGAAAGACAACACCCTCTAATTCTACACTGCTCGCCAAGCGGAGGCGTTGAACGGTGTGTCTATGCCATGCTGGAAAAAGCATATCGCGAACAACAGAAAGATAAGGCTCCGACGTTACCTCTCTGGCTTTCACCTACACAAATAAGAATAATCCCCGTCTCAGACAGATTCATAAAAGACGCTGAAAAAATTGTTGAAGAAATCCACAAATTCGACATAAGGGTTGATTTCGACGACCGCCAGCTCACTATGCAGAAGAAGGTTAGAGAAGCAGAAACCGAATGGATAAACTACGTGGTAGTCGTAGGCCAAAAAGAGGTTCATTCAGGAATTCTGCCAGTTCGAGACAGAGTTGTCGGAAAAATAACAAAAATGAAATTACAGGAATTGATAAATACCGTTTTAGAGAAAACGAAGAACAAACCATTCAAACTTTTGTCTCTTCCGAGAAATCTATCTCAGCGGCCTCAGTTCTACGGCTAAATCTTGCTGCAAAAAGTATATCTACCAAGCCACGGATATTGTAAAAACTTCAGAGGAGAACGTTAAAATGGAGCAGGAAGAGTTTCTCATCTACGTAGATGGAAAATACTATCCTCGATCTGAAGCAAAAATTTCAGTCTACGATCATGGCTTTCTTTACGGTGACGGTGTATTTGAAGGAATACGTGCATACAACGGCAGTGTGTTCAAACTTAAAGAACACATTGACAGACTCTACGCCTCTGCCCGCGCCATAATGTTAGAAATCCCTATGACAAAGAACGAAATGATAGTCGCCGTCATAGAAACGTTGAAGAAGAACAAACTCACCGAAGCATACATCCGCCTAGTTGTTTCGAGAGGTGTAGGCGACCTAGGCCTTGATCCGAGAAAATGCTCAAAACCCACAATAATAATCATCACCGACCGAATAAAACTCCACGAAAGCGAAGCAAAAGAAAAAGGCATAACCGCCATAATTTCATGGGTCAAACGAGATCCCGTGGACGCAACAACACACGAAATAAAATCTCTAAACTACCTAAACAGCATACTCGCCAAAATAGAAGCCAACACAGCAAACGTCGACGAAGCAATATGCCTAAACAAAGAAGGATTTGTATGCGAAGGCGTGGCAGAAAACATATTCACCGTATCCAACGGCATAATTATCACACCACCCACATCTACAGGTGCACTGCGGGGGATAACCAGAGGCGTAGTTATCGAGCTTGCCCAAAAACTGGGATACACCGTCATAAAGAAGGAGATTACGCCAGCAGATTTATTCCTTGCAGATGAAGTATTCTTCACAGGAACAGCAGCTGAAGTTGTACCAGTAAGAGAGATAAACGGGCGAAAAACTGGAGACGGAAAGCCAGGCCCAATCACCAAAAAACTGATGGACGAATACCGCAAAGCGGTACTCGATCCCAAGCATGGCGTGCCTATTAGCTGAAAAACCTGCTAATTCTAACTATGACCTCATGAAAGTTTCTAATCTGTCAAAGGCGTCTTCCAAAACTTCAACCGGCGGCAAGAATACCCCTCTAACGTGACCTACACCGTACAGGTTACAAAAGCCTGAACCATGCACAAAAAGAATACCTGTTTTCTCTAAAACATCCAAAGCAAATTCACGATCGGTTCTCCAACGTTTCCCAACTCCATTTATTCTCGGGAAAACGTAGAAAGCTCCTTTAGGTTTTGTGCAACTTATTCCTTCAATTTGGTTCAAACGCTTCCAAGCATGATCTCTTCTTTCACGTAGCTTCTTAACCATCTCTGCAATATGTTCTTGCGGCCCATTCAACGCGGCTACACCTGCCCTTTGAACAGGAGTATTAGTGCAAAGTCTAATGCGAGCCTCTTTTTTGACACTTTCCTTTAGATCCTCCAACTTTCCTATAGGATCATGAAAATACAAATATCCAAGCCTCCAACCAGTAGCTAAACAAGTTTTGGAGAAACCATTTAGACCGACCACCGGGAAATCTTTTGCAAGAAGAGCTGTACTCACAAATTGTTCTTCATACACTATTTGATCATATATTTCATCAGATAAGACCACCAGATCGTTTTCAGCTGCCACATCAACAATACTCTTCACTGTTTGTTGGTCATACAACGCGCCGCAGGGGTTGTTTGGGTTAATTATTACAATACCCCTTGTCCTTTCAGAAATTTTGCTCCGAATATCCTCGATGTCAGGTATCCATCCTTCCTCCTCAACAGTCTTATAAGCTACAGGTTTGCCTTCAAAAAACTTGGTATACGACGTATAAGGCGGATAAGTCGGCCCAGGAACCAAAACTTCATCGCCTTTATCGATTATCGCCGCCATGATCATGAATATTCCTTCAGAAACACCCGTGGTGACTACTACGTTTTCTGGCAAAATGTCCAATTTATTGACACGTTTTTCCTTTTCACAAATCGCTTCCCGCAACTCTAAAAGTCCCTCTGAAGGACCATACCAGTTTTCTCCAGCTTTAACCGCTTCAAACAGAGCCAGTTTAACATGTTCAGGAGTATCAAAATCAAACTTCACAGGATCGCCAATATTAAGGTACGTTACTTCCTTTCCTTTCTTCTCCAGTTTTTTAGCGAATTCTATAACATCTCTAATAGCATATTCGATTGTACTGACTCTTTTAGTGACCTTAAAAGGGCTTGTCACTTTGTTCACCTACACGAAAAGATTAAGGCGACGTCTCCCGCAAAAACCTTCCCCTTTTTTTTGGTTGTCGCGGTGATGTTTGGTTGTGTGTTAAGTCTCGGTGTGGATTGGTAGGGTTGTTTTGGGATTTTGATTGTGTGTTCATAAGTGTTTA
>JBKHJI010000033.1:0-13284 GCA_046538175.1 Bathyarchaeia archaeon
ATTATTTCTTCTTGAAAAAAAGCCAATTCTTTTTGTCCTTGAATCTGACGAGATGATAAGTTCCCTTCAGCTTCTCACCTTTAATGTCAACTGTTATCTTGCCTTCTCCTCTATGCAAAAGGGTGTATGTGCCTTTGTCCCAAATTTCTACTGTTCCAGCGCCGTATTCTCCTTCAGGGATTGTTCCTTCGAAGTTAGCATATTCGACTGGGTGATCTTCTACTTCAACAGCGAGTCTCTTAACGCCAGGCTCGATGGGAGGCGTCTTAGGGATTGCCCAGCTCTTCAATACTCCGTCCATTTCCAGTCTTAAGTCGTAGTGGAGGTGGGTTGCATCATGTTTTTGAATTACGTAGATGTTTCCTTCACCCATCTTCTTTTCTCCGCCTTTAGGTTCACTTGTCTTCTGGAAGTCTCTCTTTTTTCTATAGTCTTCAAGACTTTCCACGGTGGTCACTTGGCTTTTAAACGCCTATTTCCTCTGCGATTTCAGGTAGGTCTAACGAAACGAGTTTGACTTTCGTGGGAACGCCGGTCCACGACCATCCTCTGGCCTGGTAGTAATCGTCAAGCATCCGTTCGAACTCGCTTTTTTTAATCAGGCTGCCTTTAGATGCCCCTTGTGGAATTGGGTCCATGTGCACTCTGGGCGGTAGGCTATCGGCTTTTCTGTCGAGTCCTTCTCTCACGTTAAATGCACGTTGCAGGTTATATACTCGTTCGCCGATGGTGAAAAGATCAGCTATGTTCAGCTCCATCCCAGTCACTGCTTTGATCATTTCAGGATAAGCCTCGACGAAGAACATGTGCCTTGTGAATTTGCAGACGCCAACGACGTCGTATAGTGTCATCAGGTCTTCGTGAACCTTTACTTCGTAGCCTTTATTTTCAGCTGAAAATCTGTCGATATTAGAGAGTTTCCACCATTTTCCGACGAGTTCTGTTCCGTAGACCACTGCTGTTAGATGGTCGCCGCCACGGACAGCAACGGCCATTGCTAACCCCATCCCTTTAATTCCTCGCGCGTCATAAGCAGGCAGTTCAAGCCCTTTAGAGTGAATGGCAAAATGCTCAGACCCCTTCCCTAACTGCTCACTAGCTGTTTTCACACCGTCTGACAAAAGAGCGCCCACTTTGCCTTCTTTATAGGCCATCCGCCGCAAAACCTCTAACGTGGCATCAGCTTCTCCAAATCGTAACTCTATGCCGTCCAAATCATCCTTTGTCAGCAACCCTTTCTCAAAAGCTTCCATAGCCCATGAAATAGTAAGCCCCGCAGAAATAGCATCCAACCCGTAAAGATCACACATCATCTGAATGTGGCAAAGCGCTTCGAAGTCGTCGATCTCGAGGTTCGATCCAAGAGAATAGAGAGTTTCGTATTCAGGGCCGTCAAGCTCGGTGCCAGCATATTCACCTTCTTTGATTTTAACGATTCTGCCGCACGGTTTAGTGCAGTTCGGGCAAGGCTTGTTTTTCACTGTGTATTTCGGCGACCAATAGTAAGGATCCAGTTGGGTTAGCTCTCCCTCCTTCACATTGTCAAAGGATTTTTGGAAATAGCCCTGTTGCCAGTTACGACTTGGATGGACCCCTTTGTCTCTGTTCATCCAAGCAAAAAACTCGCCAGTCCCATATTTCATGTCCAACTGCGAGTCTGGATTCTCCTTAATATTTTTGGTCCATTTGAGCACTAAGTCACGTAAGGCTTGAGGGTCAGCATATTCAACCTTTGAAGTTCCCTTTACAACAATTGCCTTCAGTTTTTTGGATCCCATAACGGCGCCTACCCCTGTTCTTGCAGCTTGTCGTTCATCATCGTCAATTCCAGCGATTTTCGAAAGGTTCTCGCCAGCAGGTCCAATCACGGCAGCTGAAAATCCTTCATAGCGTTTCTTCAATGATGCCGCTGTTCCCCGCACGTTTTTTCCCCAAAGCTCCTCAGCCGCGTCAATTTTAACCTCTTCATCGGCGATGCTCAACAACACAGGTTTCGAGCTTTTGCCTTCTATTACCAGAAGATCGTAGCCCGCTTTTTTTAGTGCTGGACCAACGGAGGCGCCGGCAGCTGCTTTTCCAAAGCCACCGGTCAACGGAGATTTAGTTATGAAAAGAGTTTTTGAAGCCGTTGGAATCCCCGTCCCGGTGAGAAGCCCCGGCGCAACAATTAGCTTATTATGTGGACCGAGTGCATCTAAGCCTCTTTCGGTTTCTTTGATTAGCAACATGCTTGCAAAGCCCATGCCACCCAAAAAACTGCGCGGCCATTCCGAAGGCAGCGGCTCCGTTTTGGAAGAGTTCTTGGACAAGTTTACGTTTAATATTTTACCTGTGTATCCCTTCATAGTTTATCACATGTCTCTTTGTTTATATTATTAGTTCTTTAAACCATTTCTCCATGGTCGCCGTAGGGGTTCCCGAGTCGTCGCCGATTTCTTGTTTTGCCGGAGGCTTCTTAGCGTAAATAGGTATTCTCTTCAATATTCGCTCTTCATATGTTGAAACGAGTTCGTTTTGGTAGAACACGCCTATAGGTATTCTGTCACCCCATTCCACGGATTTTTTAAGTGCAGCCACAGCTTTGTCCAGTTCTTCGTTTTGATTTCTCACCACGGGATCCCAGTTTGTCTCTTCTAACTTGTAGATTCGCGGTCGAGGCTTTTTGGTTTCAGGGTCAGGTCTGTCTACGCCTCCATACCAATCTTTGGTGTTGATGTCGTTATAGGTGGGGCAAGGTTGTTGAATGTTAACGAACGCTAGTCCCTTGTGTTCTATTGCTTGGACGAAGGTTTCTTTCATGTGTTTCACGTCAAAAGCGTAAGTTCTTGCGATGAAGGTGTAGCCGACGGTGAGAGCTAGGGCGATGGGGTTTATGGCTGCGTTGATGTTTGGTTGTGGAAGCGACTTTGTTCGTAGTCCCAATTTTAATGTGGGAGAAGCTTGCCCTTTGGTTAAGCCGTAGACTGCGTTGTCGTGGACAATGTATGTCATGTCAACGTTTCTTCTTCCAGTATTTACGAAGTGGCCAACGCCGATTCCTAGGCCGTCGCCGTCTCCGCCAGCAGCGATCACTTCTAGATTGGGGTTAGCAATTTTTATTCCCATCGCGAAGGGCAGCGTTCTACCGTGTAAAGTGTGTACGCCATTTGCATAGGTGAAGTGTGGAGTTTTGCCTGAACAGCCGATTCCAGAGACAATTACAACCTCGTATGGTTGCAGTTGTAACTCTGCTAATGCCATTTGTAATGCTGTGTGTATGCCGAAGTTGCCACAGCCTGGACACCAGTCGGCAAAGACGGAGGTTCTATAATTTGACATTTTAAGAGCCATGAGTTAACACTTGCCTTTTCGGCGCCTTACCTCTTAAAATAGCTTTCAAAGCGTGGTAAACCTCAGTGGCAGTCATTGGGCGTCCATTATATTTGAGAACATAATAGTCCACGAAAATTCCAGTTGTTTCGCTTATTATGCTGGCTAATTGTCCTGAAAAATTCATTTCTATGGTGATTTTCGTTTTCGCCTTTTCCAAGATTTCGGCGATTCTTTCTTTAGGAAACGGGTGAACCAATCGGACCTGCAGGAAAGCCAATTCGAATCCTTCGTTTCTCAGTTTTTCCATAGCTTCTAAGATTGCTCCTTTAGGTGAGCCCCAGCTAACAACAACGTTTTCGGCATATTCTTGTCCAAATAAGTTTAACTTCTCGTCCAATGGGATTTCCTGGTGTGCGGTTGTGAGCTTTCTCATTCTTTTTTCCATCATCATATTTCGGGTTAAAGGCTCTTCGCTTATGTGGCCTAACTCGTTGTGCTCATCCCCTGTATACCACATTACAGCGTCTTTGGTTCCTAGAAAAGCTCTGGGCGAGATGCCTGAATCAGTGAACTTGAATCTTTTGTATTCACCCTTTTGAGGAGCCCAACTATTGACAATTTCTCCACGATCTATCTTTGCTCGGCTGAGATCGAAGGCTTTGTAGCTCTGCGTGCTGTTTGCCAGAGCTTTATCTACTAAGTGAATGACCGGCATCTGAAATTTTTCTGCGTAATTGAAAGCTTCGGCTGCGTCGAAAAAACATTCTTCAATGTCTCCCGAAGCGAGAACTAAACGTGGAAATTCGCCGTGACCCGCATGAATCGCAAATCTGAGATCGTCTTGTCCATGACGTGTAGGCAGCCCGGTTGAGGGAGCCCCTCTCTGGTAATATGTTATCACTGTTGGAACTTCATTGTTTCCCGCCCAACTCAAACCTTCCACCATCAACGAGAATCCTGGTCCAGAAGTGGCGGTTGCCGCTCTAACTCCTGCCAAAGCTGCACCAGAAGCCATGTTCACCGCGGCAATCTCGTCCTCGGTTTGCATAACCACTATCGCGCCGTCGCCATTTTTCAGTGCAAACTGTTCATGAGCCTCTAGATACTCGCTTTCATCTGCAGCAGGCGTAATTGGATAATAACTCTGCAGTCTACAGCCTCCAAGAATCTTGCCCAAAGCCACGGCTTGGAATCCTGAAAGAAATATCCTTTCTCCCTGAACATCTAATGCTTCAAGTCGATAGGTGAAACCGTTGCCGAAGGTTTCCCTCGCATAATTGTAGGCTTTATTATATGCCAAGAGGTTCATGTCAGCAATCTTTGGCTTTTCGCTGAACACTGTTTTTATAGCTTTTTCGGCTAAACCAACGTCGTAGTCGAGTAAGCCGAAGGAAATGCCCAAAGACAAAACATTCTTCATTCTGACGATTTTGCTCAGCTTTTCGATCCCTAGCTCGTCGGCAACATCCTTAAGCAAACCAAGAAAAGACACGGTGTAAACGTGAACATTTCGCTCTTCCGCATCTCTTAACAAGTCGCCTATTGTATTGATAACTTTGGCTTTGTCGAGACGCTTTCTAAATTCGGCATGAAATTCTGAAGGCAATGTAGGTATATCAGAAATTTTCGTGTCAACCTCTTCTTCGTCTAGAATTACTCCTCCGTTGGGCACCACTTCTTGAATGTGTCTGGCAACCGTTTCTGCGTCAAAAGCAGATAGCAAGTTAACGTCGTTGACGTTGGCTACAACAGGCTTTTCCGAAACTCGGAAGTGAAAGTAGCTGTGTAAGCCTTTAATGTTAGAGTGATACTCCCTTTTTCCGTAAAGGTGATAGCCACCGTAGCCGCAGGCTCGACCAAAAATGTTCGCAGAAGTGTCAATACCACTCCCTTGCGGCCCGCCTATCATCCAGTTGAAATCTTTGTCATCCAATGTGTTTCACCCTAACCTCCAGTAGCACGGTCATAGCCGATACAACAAGCGCAGCCGTCTGTCTCTCCACAGTATGGACAGATACACTTGCAATTGTCGATAGAACTACCACAATTTTCGCACAAAATTTTCTCTTCAGACTCGCTTATTTTCTTCACCAACACCGAATAAATAGCGTATTACTTCGATTAAGATTTTTTGCTGGACCCAGTAAAAAAGTAAATATACCGTGACAGTTTGATAGTAAACAGTACTGCTATAGGAGGAATTGTAAAATGCCTATCGACCCCGACTTCATGAAAAAACCCAAAGTAGGCACGCATAACGGTCACGATGTCCGAGGAGAAGTGGATCCGCCTAAAAAACTAGGCATCCATGGTACTCAAGTGGCGGTTGACCATGATGTATGCAATGGAGACGCTATATGCGTCTCAGTTTGCCCCGTGGACGTTTTCGAAATGATTGATACACCTGGACACCCAGTTTCGGAACAAAAATCAGATCCAGTAAACGAGCCTGAATGCATCTTCTGCAGAGCATGCGAAACCAACTGTCCCACCCAAGCAATTAAGATAACAGAGCCCGAGTAAACCCACTTGGAAAATTTTCCAGAACTTCTCCTTCAAGAGAAAAAGGTAGCTTCTAAAATGGAAGACAAGGAAAGACTGCAAGAAATAATAAAACTTTTAGAAAAAGAACACTCAGACGCGAAAACAGCGCTCAAATATAGCAATCCGTTACAGCTTCTAGTCGCGACTATACTTTCGGCGCAATCAACCGATAAAACAGTAAACCAAGTAACCAAAAACCTCTTCAAAAAATATCAGACACCCGAAGACTATGCAAACGCAGATTTGGAAGAACTGGAAAAAGACGTCAAACCAACGGGTTTTTTTCACAAAAAAGCCGAATACCTGAAAAAAATGGGGCAAACGCTGGTTGAAACGTTCGGATCTAAAGTGCCGAAAACAATGGATGAATTAAAGATGCTTCCTGGAGTGGCCAGAAAAACTGCAAACATCGTATTGTCAAATGCGTTTGGAGTCATCGAGGGAATCGCTGTTGATACACACGTCAAAAGACTAGCCCAACGACTAGAACTGACCAAGCATAGTGACCCAGACAAGATAGAGAAAGATTTGATGGAGCTAACCCGCAAAGAACAGTGGCCAAAGCTAACTGACCTACTTATTTTTCATGGTAGGCGAGTTTGCACCGCCAAAAAACCCTATTGCAAAAGGTGCATTATAAACGGGTTGTGCCCATCTGCCTTCACCTTTGAATAGCATCAAAAAAGCAAAGAAAAAAAGGGGCAAAATATAGAGATCTTAGTGTTCATCCACTAATCGGCAACTATTTTGCTTTCAGAAGTTCTACTATTTTTTTGCAGAACAGAGGAAGATCTGCAGGAAAGCGAGAGGTAACTAGCTTTCCATCCACTACAACTGGGCTGTCCTCATAAATACCACCAGCATTCTTCAGGTCGGTTGCTACAGAAATGTAACAAGTGGCTTTTTTGCCTTTAACAACATCAGCTTCAATAAGCAGTTGAGGACCGTGACATATAGCTGCAATTATTTTTCCTTCCAGAAATGCGGTTCTTGCCAGATCCACTAGTCCTTTGTTGGTTCGCATGCGATCGGGTGCGCGACCGCCGGGGATTACAACAGCTACATAGTCGTCGATGTTTGTCTCCTTTGGAGAAAAATCTGACGTGATGGAAAGCCCATATTCGCCGCGGTAGGTTTCTTTAGCTTTTGGACCGACTATTTCTACTTTGTAGCCAGCTTCTTGAAGCCGATAGTAGGGGTACATGAATTCTCTGTCTTCGAATCCGTTTTCAGCCAGAATTAACACTTTTTCCATGTTTTTTCACCTCGCAATATTGCTTACTGTTGCCCGTGTGTGTTTATGATTATTTCAGCGAAAAGTTCTCTCTTCGCCTTACAGATAGGGCAGATGTAAGGTGGATCTTCTCGGAAGCAGACGTAGCCGCATTGTTTGCAATACCACATTTTCATTTCGATCTTAGCTGCTTGTTCGCCGAGTTTCTCTTTCTCTTTGGAAGGCTTTTGGTTGGCGATTTCGGTAGTTGCACCATATGCTCTTGTCTGTTTCTCTGCTGGCCTACGTTCAGGAATAGGATCTATGGGAGTTTTACCGTCAAATACGTCTTTTCTCACGTAAAGTGCGCAGTAGCAGAATCCGAACTCTTTAACGTCTGGATCTCGATAGTCGCATGGACATATTATGTCTCTGTCAAGGTCAAACTTGCCAGAAGCAACTCTACATGGACAAGAAGGGTAACCGTATCGTTCTTCGTTGCTTTTAAGACCTTCCAAGAGATCATTAAGAAAGTCAGGATTTGGGTTTAAGTAGTAGCCATAGGTTTGCGCGTCGCTTTCTGCTCGCCGCCGCACTTTTTCTAACGTCGTCATATTTCTAGAGCCTTCTTCAAGTCTTCTTCGTGAAAACCGGTGATAAGAATCTTATCATCGATTATTATTGTGGGAAAACTAGAGCGGCCTCCCATTTTTAAGATGTCTTCTCTGATTTTTTCGCGGTCTTCATTACTGCACATGTCAACGTCAACATATTCGTATTCGATGTCATTATCTTTCAAGAAGTTCTTTGCTTTTCTGCACCAAGCACAAGTGCTTATCGCATATACAAGGATTTTATGGTTGTGTCTTTTTCCATGAACTCTGACGGTTTTCATTTCTTTCAGCATCCCATTGTTTGGTTAATTTTCGAGAAGCTGGTTAAATTGTCTTTTGCTTAAAGGTATCTTCTGTTCTGTTGTTAATTTTTGAGGTTTTCGTCTGACTTGTTTTTCTTGTGTGAGGTTGAGATTTCTCGAAACATTTATACAGTTACTTTCGCCCTTGAAAGCTGAGTAGGTGTACTGTTATGGGTGAACGTAACAGGAAAAGGTTGGCTATTGTTGTTCAAGGGGGCACTTTAGACAAGTTGTACTGTGCATTTATTTTGTCTTCTACCGCTGTAGCGATGGACATGGAGGCACATCTATACTTTACTTTTTGGGGTTTAAACATGCTGGTGAAAGGGGCTATGGAGAAGGCCAGTTTGCCTTCGACGTATAAGCATTTGGAAGAGCAAATGCGGAAGAGTTTAGCCAGAATGAAGTATCCGACTCCTTACGAGATGCTTAAACGCATGAAGCAGTCAGGCATGCTTAAGATTTACGCTTGTAGTCCAACTATGGAAATGTTTGGTGTGAAGAGAGAAGATTTGATTCCTGAAGTTGATGAAATAGCTGGCGCTGCAGCTTTCCTTGCAGTCGCCTCAGAAGCAGACGTAACGTTGTTCATCTGATACGTTGTAGATTATGATTTAGCGATCGATAATATTCCAATTTTTTTAGAAGTTATGCTACCGGTTTGAAGCAAGACATTTTATTTAGAGGCAATATTCTCTTGAATGAGTGAAGTGTTACCTATGAAGCGTGTTGTGGTGGTTACTGGTACGCCTGGCGTTGGCAAGTCTTCAGTGTCTAATCGGTTGGCTGCTCGCTTGGGCGGAGTGCATGTCGATTTGGGCGATTTGGTTGAACGTGAAGGGTTGAGTTGCGGATTAGACGAGAAACGTGGAACATTGATTGCAGATTTGGATAGAGTTTCTAAACGGGTTGAGGAGTTTGTTAGCCGGTGTAAAGGTTATGTCGTTGTCGACGGCCACTTTGCCATGAATGTGGTGGCGGCAGAAAAGGTTTTTTTTGCTTTTGTTTTGCGGCGGGATCCTGATGAGCTACGGAAGGCTTTGAGATTGCGTGGATTTGTGGAGAGTAAAGTGGCGGAGAATGTTGCGGCTGAGGTTTTGGATGTTTGCTTGTTTGACGCTGTGGAGGTTTACGGGAGAGAAAAGGTTTGTGAAGTTGACGTTTCGGGTAAGACTGTGGAAGCGGTGGTTGACGAAATAGCTTGTGTTGTGGAAGATCGCAGAAAATGCTGGTTAGGTGTTGTAGATTGGCTGGCTAAATTGGAGTTTGAAGGACGGCTTGAAGAGTTTTTGTCTTCGTTCTAAAATTTGTTCAGTTCTCGTTTAGTGAGCAGAGTTATGCCTTTTCGATTTGCGTATGCTTTGGCGTGGCTGCTGAACTTCTCTGAAATTAGGATGGGTTTTTTGAAGGCGACGTCTTCTGATGCTTTATCGAGGTTTATGACTATGTTGACGCCGACTGTTCGTTTCCAGTCGAGTATTTGGGCCACACGTTTTTCGTTGGACTTGGTTATTAATAGGTCAAATTTGTGGAGTATTCCGGAAGCGCCTTCTATTATAATTTCTGAGGTTATTTCGTAGCCTTTTTTGTGGAAGTACTTCGAGGCGAGTTCGTCTAGCGATGTGGAAACTCTGCTCATTTTTGTAGCTATCCTTTTTGGTTATGTGTTAAATATCTGTTTGTGTGAAAAAGGTTTCGTAGGCTTGTGTATGTATTTAGTCATAGTTTGTGGCGGTTGTGGGAGGTTGTTGGTGGCAGACGGTGCCGCGAAGAGTCGTAGCTGTCCTTACTGCGGTGTCAGAGTGTGGTTGAGCAAGGCTAAACGGTTGGGAAAAGCAGATACCGCTCGCGAAGCTTCTGATTTGGTGCAGTATTTGAAGACAAAGCAAGGAGAGAAGCGTCATTGAAGAGCCTCCAGTTGACGTGGGATGAAGAAGTCGTGTCGTGGTTTCCAAGTCTTGCTGTTTCGGCAGGCATAATACGCGGTGTTAAGGTTGAACGAACCAACGCAGAGGCGGAGAAGCTTAGAATAATCGTTTTTAGTGAGGCCCGCTCCGCTTTCAAATTAGATGAGTTGAAGAATAACAATATTGTTAGGGCTTATCGAGATCTCTTCTGGGCGCTAGACATAGACCCCACTAAGACTCGACCTTCTGGAGAGGCTCTTCTTAGACGAGTTTTACATGGCAAAGATATTCCGCAAATCTCTTCTGCAGTAGACGCTTATAATCTGGCTTCGCTGCAGACCATAGTTCCGATAAGCGGTTTTGACCTTGACACAGTCACGCCTCCTTTACATGTGAGATTTTCCGAAAAAGGCGACGTGTTTCAAAGTATAGGCGTAGAAACAGCTGAACAACTGGATGAAAAGATGCTTCTTGTTACTGACCGAAGTCTGGTTCTTTGTGTTTATCCTCACAAAGACGCCGATGCAACGAAAATAACCGGCAAAACCCAAAACATTCTTCTCATCGGATATGGTGCACCAAGTATTTCTGAAGACACGCTTGTGGAAGCTGTGAGCTTGGCATTAACGTATGTCCACCAAGTGGCGGGAGGAAGAGTGGAAGGCGTAGAAGTTTATTCGGCCAAGCCTTGAACCGAAAAACATTTCTCTAATCAGCCAAAGGATAGTAAGGTGCTGTGCTTTGTCTTTCAGGCTCATGATGGAACAAGCCGCAAAAAGAACCGGCTCTAACATTGTCTTAGCTTTAGATTTGCTTCCTGACACGCCTAGAAAGTTGTTTCTTAAAGCCGAAGAAATTTTAGAGGCGGTACACTCGCATGTGTGCGCTGTAAAGTTTAATCGACATTTGATTCTTCCGTTAGGCTTGTTTGGCGACTTACAAGAGCTGGTAGACCAAGCAGAGAGTTACGAGTTACCCACAATTATGGATTGCAAAATCAACGACATTGGAAACACAAATCGAGTAATAGCTGAATATTATTTTAGGGCAGGTTTTGACGCCGTGACTGCCAACCCTTTCGTAGGGTGGAGCGAAGGTTTGCAGCCTCTTTTCGAGATGGCTAGGCAGATGAATCGAGGAGTGATACTACTTGTCTATATGAGCCATAAAGGTGCTGTAGAGGGGTATGGACAAAGAGTATTCGTGAAAAAACTAGGTCAGACAGTTGGTCAGTACAGCATTTTCGCCGAAAAAGCCGTAGAATGGCAAGCCGACGGCGCCGTTGTTGGGGCAACGTTTCCTGATAAAATGAAAGAGTTGTTTTTTATTCTTGGAGAAAAAGTACCTATTTACTCGCCCGGCATAGGTGCCCAAGGCGGAATGATTGAAGATGCTGTAAACAATGGCGCAAAATATCTAATTGTGGGTCGAGCAATCACCTCTGCCCAAGATCCGTCGCAAGTCGCTGAAGATTTGAAGCTAACCGCTCAAAGAAGCCTGAAGGCAAAAATTTAGCAAACAGGTTTGCTTAGGGCTTTTCTCCTCTCGCCCAGAGTTCTTTTTTTAACATGTCTCTAACTGCCGAGCGGATGGCTGAGCTTCGGCTCGGATACATATTTGCCCTTACAAGCTCATCTAGTCCTTCAAGATATGCTTCGGGTAATAGCACTGTTACCAGCTTCACTGTAAACACCTTGACATGTTATGTACATGTTATGTGACAATATAGAATTTATGGTTTAGTTTTTTGTTTTTGCCTTCATATTTCCGTTCTGGGAAACATGTTATTGCTTTCTCTTGTGAAAGATCTTCTGGTAAACATCTGCGGCAAGCTGGCACTGTCTATTTTACGGAGGAGGGGGCAGGGGTTGCTCTTTTTCCGGTTTCGGCGGGATTTTCTGGGTTTTCAGAATCACCCCTCCCACAAGTTTTGTTACTGCGGCTGCCAAAAGCATGTAGGCTCCTATGCCTAGGCCCCAAGAAAGGTAAACCGAGCCAAATCCGCCTATGTCTTTTGTTTGTGTTCCTTGCAGAGGTTGTTGGGCTACAGTTTGCGCCATTTCTGCGGCTTCCGGAGGCAATGTGATTCCAAAGCTGCTTGCTAGCGGGGGGAGCATATAGATTAGCTGGACGATGAATATGACTATTAGAATGAAGATTATTATGAACGCTATTCCGCCTCTTAGGTACTTGTTGCCGAGTTTATTGGTTGTTTCGATCCCTATTATGTCCAGGATGCCGAATACTATTCCTACTAGGAGAAGCAAGCCTATGGGTATCTGTAGGGCAAACACTGGAGACAGAGGCCGGTCTTCAGCCAGTAGGTTCACTTGTAGTCCTCTTGGACCGTCCATTATTAGAAGGTCAGCTTCACCGTGAGTGGAAACATATTCTGACTGGATATCTGCGCGGATTGTATACCAAGGAAGCAGCATTCCTCCTACTGTAAGAATTATTCCTAGAGCTCCTAGAATTATTCCTAGAGCTGCTTTGCTTCGCAAAACTTTGGGCAGCTGGAATCCAGTTTTCTTTTTAATTTTGATTATTCGCCACACTTTCCAAAGGCTCAGGACAACTGTGACAACTATGAAGATTAAGAGAAAGTTAGCTGCGAACCAACTGGCCATAAACCAAGTTCCGTCTACAGTGGAGCATTGGTGTGCCCACGAAACCGGGAAAAGCCATTTAAAGCTGTTGTCTCCTTGAGCCGGCCCGTATGGACCTGCGAAGCCCACGGCCGCGTCTGCGAGTTTTCCCCAGTTTCCCCATCTGCCGCCGAACCTTAACCATGCTTGGGCAGGCGGATGCTCACCAGGTTCCAATTCGCCTAACAACACTAACGTCAAGTCTGAGGGATGTAGAAGTACGCCGTCGGCGCCAACTTCGTCGCTCTCCATCCCTAATCTGCCCTGATAAGAGCGGAAGTAGTTGGCGTGTGAGCCTCTAGCCACATAAACTTTCGGGTGTGTCGAGTCTGTTTTTTCGACGTCTGCCCATGAAGCCGCTTGTCCTTTCAAATGTTGAGAGTAAGCTGCTGAAACCGGGGTTTCTGTTTCGTTTAAAAGGATCTGTATCATCTCCCAGTCGCCTTCATGCTCATTCAACGATGCGTCATTGTAGGCGTAGAAGAACCAGTATTGAATGGCAATAAATCCAGAGTCTTTGACGACGCGGCTGTAAACAGTGTAACCTAAAATATCTTTATTCTGCGCATAGTCTTCGGCGATTTCCTCTAATCCCCCCAGTTTGCTAGCTAAGAAAAAATTCTCTCCTTTGTCAGCTATGCTGCCCACAGTAGGATTCAAATCAACTATTTCGACATTCTCTCCATTTCTCCTTTTAAGAACCGAATTGCTCAGATGATAAGTGGCGTCTACAGGAAAAAATTTCTC
>JBKHJI010000034.1:0-12711 GCA_046538175.1 Bathyarchaeia archaeon
ATTGCTACTTTTCTATTCTTTTTTAGCTATCGCAGACTACGATTGGGGCAAAAAAAGGAATAATGCATCGGAAAAGTTTATAAAAGTCAAACATCTAAAGCCATTTTGGTTGAAAAGTGAAACCGTATAGAATTGAATTTTGTGTGAAACAGCAGTAAGGTAGTGTCTACATTGGGTGAGGTAAAATATTGTTCCCCAAGATGTACTTTGTTCAAATGCGGGAAAAACGCTGCCATCCACAGAGGAAATGATATTTGGTGCAGATGGACCGATGAAAGATGCAACGTTGCAAACTGCATTTATGCAGCTTGCGTGAAAAGAAGACTTTTGCCGAAAGGCATTTGCGGCGAAACTATAAAACGAAAAACAACCGAAAAGAAAATGGAAGAAATCGTTGGGCCTCCAATAAGGCTTCGCGGAAAAGCTCTAAGGAAAATTGGTGAGAAAGAAATCTTCTAGAAAGCCTTCAAAAAACTACAAGCGCTAATGTTAAACCTCTAACTAGCCGGTACATATGGTAGGGTGGACCGTTGATTAAGCGAATAACTTGTCTTGCAGGAGGGGTAGGTGCAGCCAAGTTTCTACAAGGCCTTGCGAGAATAGTGCCGCAAGAAAATATAACGATAATAGCTAATACGGGTGACGACGTAGAATTATATAGATTACACATTTCTCCAGATCCAGACATCATAATGTACACGTTGGCAGGTATTGTGGATGAAGACAAAGGTTGGGGGATAAAAAATGATACGTTCAACTGCCTTAGTATGCTAGAGAAATATGGTTTGGAAACGTGGTTTAAACTTGGCGACAAAGACCTTGCTACGCATATTTTCAGAACACAACTCTTGAAAAATGACATCCCTCTAAACGAAGTCGTTCAGAAACTTTGCAACGTTCTTGGGCTCAAAGTGAAAATCTTACCTGTGTCTAACGAAAGAATAATACCTCAAATAGTTACGGATGTGGGTAAAATGCACTTTGAAGAATATCTTGTAAAACGAGGGGCAAGAGATAAGGTTTTGAACGTAGTTTTTGAAGGAGCCGGAATGTTACGCCCAGCTCCAGGGGTCATCGAGTCAATAAAAGTTGCTGAGTGTGTAATAGTGTGCCCCAGCAACCCGATAGTGAGCATAGGTCCGATTCTAGCGGTAAAAGGGATCAGAGAAGCCTTGATGGAGACAGCTGCAAAGGTTATTGCTATAAGTCCAATTGTTGGAGGCGCTACGATAAAAGGGCCTGCAGATAAGTTGATGCGGGGATTAGGTTTGGAGGTTTCTGCATATTCTGTTGCTTCTCTCTATTGTAGTTTTCTTGACGTTTTCATATTGGATGAGGTTGACAAATTGGAGAAGAAAAAGATCGAAAGTCTGGGAGTGAAAGCCATTACAGCTAATACGATAATGCATTCTCTACAAGACAAAATTGAACTGGCCAAATTGACTTTGGGGGCTCTTGACTAGGGTAATATCAATCTGTTGAAACTCGTTTAATGACTGGCGGTCTAATTTTCTTTAAAATACGGTATCCACAGAAGGTGCATTTTATTCCCCCGCCCCGTAGCTCCAATTCTTCAGTAAACACTTTTGCTCCGCATCTTACACATTCGTAGACAACTCCTCCACCAGTTTTTTCAGACATATCGTTCCACCTTCTTTAACGATGGGTAGCTGACGTGTAATTTAAACTTATTGACTCCTTCAACGTGAGCTATTAACTGATCATTCCGAGTATTAAGGGAATGTTTCTATGGTGCATGTTCGAGTTTTAGAATCTTTTTTGAAATTTTATCAGCCTCTCATGGTAGCTGCTGTGCAGTCCCATAACAGGGGCGTGGCCAAGCATTCGATCCTTTACTATCCAGAGTGGTTACCGGTGCTTTGGATGTCATTGTGAAAAGTATATCATGTCCTATGCAGAGGCCCACTATGACGTTAATCTCAGCTTTGTCCCTATTCAGAAGCAGTATTGCCGAATGGAAGGTTTTAAAGGTTGACAAATCAGCTAATGAACTGAGCGGGCAGGGACGGGAATTTTTAAGGCCGAAAAATCATTCTTCTCTTCAGTGTATGGTCATGCTTAAGTTGGCTAAAGCGATAGTTGAAGGTGGAGGAAGCTTTGGTGATCAACCTCAAAAAGATCTTAAGTGCACTGACAGATTGATTGTTGGTACATGTTGTGTGTAGTTTATGAAAGGAGATTTAAGGGCTTTTCTTAGAAAAGAACTTTTACCTGAAGAGCTTAGTCTGCTCTCCAAATCCTACGACATTATCGGGGATATTGCTGTCATTCGTATTCCCGAATCGCTTTTGATTCACGGTAAAGCTATTGCCGAAGCTTTGATGGCACAGCATAAACATGTTAAGGCTGTTTGGCGTCAGTCAAGTCCCGTTTCAGGTAATTTCAGACTGCGTGAACTCGAATGGGTTGCAGGCGAGAGGAAAACCGAGACAATTCACAAAGAGCACGGTTGTCTCTTCAAAGTCGATATCAAAGAATGTTATTTTTCTCCTAGGCTAGGCTTCGAAAGGATGCGAGTTGCCAAGCTAGTCGGAGAAAACGACGTCGTTGTGAACATGTTCGCTGGCGTAGGCTGTTATTCAATAGTAATCGCCAAACACTCTAAGGTTGCGCAGATCTATTCGGTTGACATCAACCCTGTCGCGGTAAAATACATGCACGAGAATGTTTTGCTGAACAAAGTGGTCGACAAGGTAAGTCCTCTAGAAGGCGATGCAGGAACCATTATTGAACAGAGGCTAAAGAACACTGCGAACAGAGTTCTCATGCCACTGCCGGAAAAAGCTTATGAATATTTGGACTCAGCATTGTCTGCAACCAAGCCTCAGGAAGGCTGGATCCATTATTATGATTTCGAACATGCAGGAAAAGAAGAAGATCCAATTGAAAAAGTGAAGGCGAAGATTATGGAAAAACTACAACAACAAAAAGTTGATTTTCAACTAGCCTTAGGTCGTATAGTGCGGCAGACAGGGCCCAACTGGTATCAAATAGCTATAGATGTCAAGGTAAAAAAGAATGTAGATTATGGCTAGAAGCTGAACAAACAAGTTTTCTAGCAGAAACGTCCACTACTTAGATTGCCAATTTTAAACTAGATCAAGAAATCAAATATATGTACCTAAAACATTTCATCTTCTAGGTGGTTATTTGTCAGTTACCGATGCAGAACGCGTCAAAAAGCCAAAACTGCCAAAGAAGCGATTGCTGAAGAAGCGAACGAGAAAGCGAAAGTAGTGGCTAAAACTTTAATAGTAAACTAATCATTTCAAGAAATTCGCACATAAAAGTGGGGCCGGTAGTTCAGTCTGGAATGAATGCCTGACTTGCACTCAGGAGGCCGCGGGTTCAAATCCCGCCCGGTCCACCAAATTTCGACCTGCTGGCCTACTTGCTTTTCCCAAAAATATTCGGACTCCCACAAAGCGCCATGTAAATTTCGCATATCTATCCAGTGTGCCTTTACCCATTATCAATGTCTTTTTTGTGGTACATGTGTAGGTTATGGCTTTTTGGCCTTAAGCTGAAACTTTGCTGGGTTGCGTCTAATATTTTTTGGGCACATTTTTCTGCTGAAACCTTTGAAGTGTCAATTTTTACTTCTGGATTCATAGGCTCCTCATAAGGAGCACTCACACCGGGTACAGTAGGTGCCTCGCCTTCTTCTGCTTTTCTATAAATATCTCGCGGCGCCATGTGGGTGTTTTCTCGCTTTGTTTCTCTTTGTATGCAGACTTCTAGGGGACATTCTAAATAGACTTCCATAAAGCATATGATGGTTTTTCTCGCTTTGTCTCGGTATCGTCGGCGATTACCGGTCGCGTCGATGATTGTGTTGACACCGTTTTCGGTTAACATCTTTGCGGCGAAAACCAACGCGCCATAAACTACTGCTCGTTCTTCTTCGGAATAAATTGGTTCAGGAGTTGCGTATTGGCGTAGCATGTCTATGGAAACTATTTGAGCGTGGATGTTAAGGGATTTCAACTTTTTCAGCAGTAAATCGGCGATAGTGGATTTACCACTTCCTGGCAATCCTGTTATCCAGATACACCATCCTTTTTCCAAACTGGGTTAGCTTCCTGTTTCTGACTATTATTTGAAGTAAGAGCTGACGTTCTTTAGGTCGAATTTTTCGGTATCCAACACGTTTTCTATAAAGTTGAAAAGTTTGGTTCTCACGTCTTCTGGCAAATTTGGATACCAAATCGGTGAAGCTACGACTAAACTACGCCAAGCGAAGAAAGGTTGAATAACGCTTAAGATCTGTTCGTCACTGGTTTTGTCTAAATAGTTTTTCCAGAAGAGATTAAAGAGAGTATCGAAGGGGTCTGCCAGTCGTCTATACGTCTGTAGACTGTAGAACAAGTAGTTAATTGTCATGGCGCTGACATCATCTGCTGGTTCTCCCCACTCTCCTCGGCTGCGATCGAGAATAGTGAAATCAGTCTCTTTATGGAAGAGGATGTTCCAAGGGTGATAATCTCCATGAACTTGTGCTAGTCTATGAGTATAATGTTTCAGCTTCCATCTCCACTCTACACAGTGTTTCTCAATATTCATCAAGTCTTTTTCGCTAATGTAAGCGAGGCTGGTGGGGTAGCTGTCTGTCAATCCCATTATGCATTCACCGTGGCCTACTAGATCTCGAGTCCGTCGAACGTACAGTTCTGTGTTGGTGTTCTTTGTCTTGTGAATTTCCACTAAATAATCTGAAAGGGCTCTGCAGCGTTCCAAATCCAAAGGCTTGAGTTGCTTAAACTTTTTGAGCCGATCCAAATCTTCATGGTAAAGTCTACCTTCCACATATTCAGTCAAAATAAAGAATTCTTCACAATCGCCAAGTGATTTTAAACCACTTTTTTTAGCGAAGGCACCAACATCTATTGAACCCACATGGTATGGAAGTTTGTTAAAGGCAGAGTGTTGCCAAAGCAGAACAGCGGCGCGATCGCTGAAATGGTCGTGACCAAAACCGCCTACAGTGCGCATAGTCTCTAACACAATTTTTTTCTTCCGGCCTCGGATATCTAAGACAATGAGATACGGGGCGCCATAGCCGAAGCCCTTCAAATCGCCTTTGTCTTCCCCTTCCAAACTCTTCTTTTCTTCGCCTAACTTGCTGACATAAATAACGTGAACGCCCTCGCCGAAAACTGATGAAAAATATGCCTCTAAACTTTTTTTGGGAATCATGACTACATCTTTTTCGGTGTCCATTTCACGTGTTCTCCAGAAGCACCTTTTTCTTCTTCAAGAGTTAAGATGAACAATACTAATATTTTTTTACACTTAAAACTGAAACTGGAGAGTGCTTCATGAATCTGCTCATAGATTGTGGAAACAATAATCACTATGGGTCCAAAGGATACAATAAAAAGCGTCTCTTTGGCTATTGAAGATTGAGAAATAGATGAGGTAGGCAAAGTACGAAGGTGAAGGCAAAGAATCGACGCTAAAAAAAGTTGTTATGTCTGGTCTGACTAACACCAATCATTATGCCACTACGAGTTTTCTGAGAGACTAGACAGACGATTTGGATTAAATATGGCCGGAAAAATGGGTATGGCATGTTGACAAACATGTGGCTAGTCGCGACATTCATGCGATGGCTTTTACTCGCAACAGTTGGATCCATCCTCAGCGGTACGACGACAGAATTGGACACAATTTCTCTGAACGCTTAAATGAAAGCCTTTAAAGAGTTTCAGCCTAAATAGCTTGCTATCCGCGTCAAACAAGGAGTATTGGTCATGTTGGCCTTCAAGGTTAAAGACCTAAATCTTGCACATAAAGGAGCTCTACTCACAGAATGGGCTTCAATGCACATGCCTGTGTTGAACCAAATTAAACAACGATTTGAAGAAGAAAAACCTCTCAAGAACTTAAGCCTAGGGGCTTCTCTTCACGTAACAAAAGAAACAGCTGTTCTTATGGACGTTCTTATGGGAGGCGGAGCAAGCATAGCCCTCTGCGGCTCAAATCCGCTATCTACCCAAGACGAGGTCGCTGCAGCCTTGGCGGAAAAAGGCGTTAACATTTATGCTTGGAGAGCCCAAACAACCGAAGAATATTATTGGTGCGTTGAAAAAGTCATAGATCACAAACCTTTTATAACAATAGACGACGGCGCCGATTTAGTCGGTACAATCCACTCCAAAAAAACCGAAGCAATATCCGGCATTAAAGGCGGAACCGAGGAAACAACCACGGGGGTAATGAGGCTTAAAACAATGGCAGAATCTGGAGCCCTAAAATATCCGATAATAGCTGTGAACGACGCTTTAACAAAATTTCTTTTTGACAACCGCTATGGAACAGGTCAAAGTACGCTCGATGGAATCCTGCGGGCCACAAACATTCTGCTAGCGGGCAAAAACTTCGTCGTAGCAGGATATGGTTGGTGTGGACGTGGATTAGCGTTAAGAGCCAAAGGCATGGGTGCCAACGTAATTGTGACCGAAACCAACCCAATCAAGGCTCTTGAAGCGGCTATGGACGGTTTTCGCGTGATGCCCATGAAAAACGCTGCAGAAACCGGCGACATCTTCGTTACAGTAACTGGAAACAAAAACGTAATTCGCAAAGAATACATAGAAAAAATGAAAGACGGCGCAATACTGGCAAACAGTGGCCATTTCAATGTTGAAATTAACATCCCTGATTTGGAAAGCATGACTGCGATAGAAAGAAACATTCGAACAAACCTAAAAGAGTACAGACTACAGAATGGAAGAAAGCTGTATCTCCTTGGAGAAGGGAGGCTGATCAATCTTGCGGCCGCTGAAGGTCACCCCTCAGAAGTTATGGACATGTCTTTCGCGAACCAAGCTCTTTGTGTAGAATATTTGGTCAAAGAACCGAAATTGGAGTCGAAAGTTTACGGCGTCCCAAAGGAAATAGATGAACACATTGCGAGTCTCAAACTGAAAGCGGTTGGGATAACGATAGACAAGTTGACAGATGAGCAGAAAGAATATCTTGCCAATTGGGAGGCTGGAACGATTTAAACTAACGGCAAAGCTTATAACAGTAACGTGCATAAAAAAAGCTACATTGTGGTGATATCATGGTTAGCAAAGACCAAGGAATTGGCGGTTTAATTTTTCTTGTATGCATCATCATAGCCATTGGTTATACCTTGGGACTCTTCTGGCTGGGTAAGCCTTTTGGCGAACCTGCATGGACACTAGAATTTTGGCTTGTTGCAATTCCCGTTTTTCTCGCTTTCATACTTATCCTAGGTATAGGTGCCTGGATTGGTTGGACTATGGCTACTACCCCTCCGCCAAAACCAATTGAAGAATTCGAGTCTGAAGAGAAAGAAGAGAAAAAAGAGGAAAAGAAGCCTAAAGAAAAATAAGCGTATTGCAAAACGCTTTTTTCTCTTATCAACCAAAATAATGATTTGTGGTCTATTATGGATAATGCTAAAGCTCTGGTATTATGCGGCGGCGAAGGAAAAAGGCTTAGGCCGATAACTTACTATCTACAGAAAACTATGATTCCAATAGGCCATGACCAGAGGCCTCTTCTTGAATATATAGTACGACTTCTCAAATATCACGGTCTAACGGACATAACCTTTCTGGTAAACTATAAGGCCGAGCAAATCTTGAACTATTTCGGCGATGGTGCAAGATTTGACGTAAATATAAGCTACGTTTGTGATAGCGCGTCTCTAAAGGGCACGGGCGGTTCTGTTATTAACGCTTATCAGCAAGGTGTTTTCAATGAGAGGGACACCGTGTTGGTTTATTATGGAGACATCCTTACCAACATGAACTTGAGAAACCTAATGAATTACCATAAGACTAGCAGTTCTGTCTTGACGGTGGCAGTTGCCTCCGAGTTTGAGGTTCGAGTCGGTTTAGCGGATCTTGAAGAAAACGGCAAACTTCGAGGGTTCATCGAGAAGCCCAAATTAGACAAACCCGTAAGCATTGGCATTCTGGCTTTTGATGGGGCAATCATAAATGTGGCGAAAAAATTGCTTGAAGATAAGCAAATGCTGGATTTGATGGGCGATATAATTCCCTACCTCATAAAGAAGGGCATGTCAGTTTACGGATATTTGTTCGACGCTTTTTGGTACGATGTGGGAAGCACCGAAGCTTATGAAAAACTGGATAAAACGAAAGTTAAAGATGTCATGTCCTTCCTATTCTAGAATTCTTCTGAGTGTAAGCTATAAACGAAACCTCTGATGGATATATCTCTTGGGGTGCTTTTATGTCCGACTCGACTGTGATTTTGCCTTTTGCCAAGGAAGACAGCAGCAGAAAGACGCATTTTTCTGAGAACATAGAATATGCGGCCCTTCTCTGTATGGCCGAAGCTGAAAGAAAGAAGGCTGGACTTTTTGGGAAAACAGAAGAAACTCTAACAACCATCTCCAAACTTCATCACCCTTTTTGGGCGATTCCGAGAGAAGATGGCTTCCTGTTAATAGACGGGATGAAAACAGTTTCAGGCAGCATTTTATACTTTGAACCGCCCAACGTAGAGGCTTTCGTTGAGAACTTGAAACAAAACACCACTGCTGAAGAATCGTATCGCACTGCTTTGAGGAACCATAGTGGAACTTTTTCTGGTTTCATTTCTCAATCAGAGATTCCAGTAGAAGGATTCGTCACCACTGAAGAATTATTATCTGACATATTATGTTTCGTAAAAGACGGCTCAGATGTTAACACTCCAAATCCGCGGTCTGCCTCGTTCTTGCAGCCAGAAATTGGCAGAGAAAAAGCGGTTGAAATTGGGGGAAAAGTTCTGAGCCATCATAACAAGCTGTGGTCAGAAATAAAAGGTTTGCAGTTTGCAGTCGATAGTGTAAACGAAGAAACAAAGAAACATGTTGAAAAACTTCGGCAAGCTCTTGAGCAAATGCATGAGATACATAAAGACCGGTTGGCCATTGTTAAGGCAGAAGTTGAGAAAAAAAAGGAGGAACTAGAAAATGAACGAGATTGGAAGATAGAAGATATAACTAAGAACTACGAAAAAGAAGTAAACACAAGACTTGAAATGAAGAGAAAACATGAGCGGGAACTGCTAAAGCTTGAACAGAATAAGAGTGAATATAAAAAAAGAAGAGAACTGCGAAAACAAAAAAACGACAAAATCGGGAAAGCTCGATGGGACGCTAAGCTTAAAGACGTTAATAACCAGGTTTTCACGTTAAAAGCGAAAATAAAAACTATATCCGATTACATTGACAAAAGCTCTGAGGAAACAGAAAAAACAGTGAAAAATCTGAATGAAACTTACAAGAAGTTTATTGATGAAGAAGAAACTAAAATTACAGATTTAGAAAATCTGTGCAAGACAGAAATTGAGGAATGTACGAAAGAAATAGAAATGTTGCAACAAGAAACGCTAGCCATTACCGAAAAGATTGAACAACTTATCGAGCAGAAGCAAGAGCGTTCTTCAATTCTTAAGCGAGCCGTTGTTCCGTGGAAAATTGAAGCCCCTACCTTGATTTATGTACCCTTCTACTTAATTCAATATGAGGCCAATAAAGAAAAGAGATGGTTTATCTATCCACCTATTATCGCAAGAGGACACGAAGGACTTATGGTGAAGATCCGTAAAGCCTTAAAAGGCTACAGCCTGCAATCCAAAATTAGCACTCTTCTGAAACCCCGTTGTAGCGTTTTGGAAAAAATATTTGCCTCGTTACAGGCTAAATCAAAAAATGATGAAACGCTGCAAAAAAACCTAGCCCAACTCGGCATTGAGAATAACTTGTTGGTATCTCCAGACTTTAAACAAAAAGCATTGAAAGGAATGGGAGAACTCGAAGCTGAAGGATGGATTAAACCTGAAGAAAAATCTCTCATATTAAACACTTATCTGACCAGTTCCGCGAATGTTAAAAACGGCGAAAGCTAACTTCCTCAAGTAGAGTTGAAAATGGTGCTAGACGACAAAGCCATTGAACGCAACATTCTTCTCAAGCGTGCTTTTTCTAGAAGCAACCTTTTCAAAATTGGAAAAGATTTGGGTATCCCCTATTTTCACGATTTCTATAGCGCGTGGGATATAGACATCGACAAAGCAGCTCTTGAAATTGCCTCTACCATAAGCGATGTGCAACTCAAAGAGATTTTCAGTAGCTATACACCTCGTAAATGGGAGGTTTTCAGAGGCCAATATTACACTTTTGAAGACTGTGAACTTCGCCTTGAAGGCTCTTTGAAAACCATTCAAGCAGCAGTGGCTCAAACAAAGAAAAAATATGGAAAAAACTGTATCGCTGTTTTAAAGTATCTTGTCGAATCTGGGAGAGGCTGCAGCCTAAAAGAGATCGAACAGAAGCTTCCACAAGATGTAGACCTTTCGTCGATCTTGTCAGATTTAGAAAAACTTAAAATCATAGTAACCACTTACAAGTGCAAACACTTCCAAGAGTGGGCGATCTTAGAAGAAAGTTCTCCTATAATCCAGTCAGAGTTAGAAGTAACTCCGAAGACAGTCAGAAAACAAGTAGCCACTATTGAAGCTCCTAAAGTTGATCCAGTGAGCGAAGAGCAATGGATAATCGAAAAAATGGATCGCGAACTGAACAATTACTTAACCGATTTGCTCAAATATCGAGTAGATGAAACTGTTAGATTTGGTAAATCGTTTTCAATCACTCATTTGGCTGACTACTTGAAAACCCTTTTCGGTCCAGTTCTGTATTCCGACAGTTTGCTCAGCGTCACTCAGCAATATGGTTTGGCTGATGTTGAGATCGTCCACGCTCAGGGCAAAACCGGAATGCGGACAGGGTGGAATCTCTCTCTGTTTGGTGAACCAGGTACAGGTAAGAGTTTCTCAATTCGAGACCTTATCTTAGGAAAACCGGATGCCAAAATACCTTCTTATGGAGTTCCAGGACGCAACCGTTACGCTGGTGGCATGACTCCCGCTAGATTTATCCGAGTGGGTCAAGCTTACGCTGGGCGAGTTTTCAACTTTATTGTTCCCGAGTTTAATGACTGGTTTAAATACAAAGGCATGGTTGAACCGCTAAAACTCGCTATGGAACGAGGCGAAATAAAATATGAGACTCATCGGGAGGTCATCGGTCCTTACCGTTTCAACAGTTTTTTCAGTGTAAACTACAACGTGTCGGCTTTCGACAGAGGCTACGAAGTGACTGTTCAGGATCCAAACTTCAATGCAATCGAAGACCGTATGCTCTGCAGGTTACATAGACTTACTAAACAACGTTTTGTAGAGATTGCAGACAGTCAAATGAGATTGGCTTTTGGAGAAGTCGATATCGAAGAAGGCGCACAGCAAATACGAGATCACTTGTCGCTAGTTTACGCTGCTGAAACCAATCATCCACTGGTGCAAGGCAGATTTCCATTGAAGCCTGTTATGCTCACCTCGAAAGCTCAAGAAATGTTGATGAAGACAAGGGAAGCAATTTTGGCGGAGATTCCGCGAGAGGTTGTTCGTTTTTCGGCGAGGCTAGAAGATCGTGCTATTCGTTTTGCCTCTGCAGCTTCTCTTCTCAGCTATTTTGAGTCAGATTTGGATTCCATTCTTGTTGGCGAGGATGCTTTAAAGTATGCGATTCAGCTTTATGTCGAAGAAGCCTCTGTTAGGTCGCGGGCAGAGTTTGAACCCGAATCTGTTTTTGTTAAACTTGGCATGAGCTAGTCATCTCAAAACCGTATTTGACACGATCTTCCTAGCAATTTTCAAAAATTCCTGCATTTCGGCAGAAGAAAAAGGTTCTAGTTTCCTAAATTTCGGATCCAACGTTTCGACGTCGCCTTTAAAGTTTTGGAGGACATATTTTTTGCAGCCTTTTATCTTGCTGCAAATTTGTTTGATGCTGTTTTCATCGTGAATGGTGCGAACCAACGTCGTGCGGAATTCGTAATCCACAGAACTGCTCAACAAAAACTCTACTGTTGTTTCTAGAGTAGTTAGCAACTTTTCGGCGTTAACGCCTACGGCATGTGAATAATCCTCTTCTTTTAGAGGCGCTTTGAAATCGAAGGCCACATAGTCTACAAGCCCTTGTGAAACTAGTTTTTGCAGCAGCATATAGTTGGTGCCGTTGGTGTCTAGCTTAACAGCCAAGTTCAATTCTTTGATTCGTTCACACAGATTTGGAAGTTCTTGGTGGGTTGTAGGTTCTCCTCCGGTAATGACTGTGCCGTCAAGCCAAGCCCTGTTTTTTGTAAGGTACTGTTCAACTTTTTCATAGGGTACGGTTTGCATTTGCTCAGGCTTAAGGACAAGTGCTGTGTTGTAGCAGAAGGGGCAGCGAAAGTTGCAGTAAGGTAGAAAAATGACTGCTGAGACTTTGCCGTCCCAATCCACAAGGCTGACGTCTATAAACCCTTTAATCTCCGGCAACTTCATTTGGTTAATCGTTTCCTTACTTCAATTTCTAATGTTTCCATGGACGGTAGGGTTCCGCGAATGACAACTTCATCGTCTATAGCTATAGTTGGAGTGCTCATAACCTGATGCATGAGTCCTTCCAGTTGGCCTTCAGGATTACTTATGTCCACTTCGGTATATTTCAACCCATACTTTTGAGCTATTTCTTGAGCTATCTTCTTGGCGGCAGGACAGTTCTTGCAGGTGGGTAGAGTAAAAATCTTCAGTCTCATACGTTTTTCTCCTTTCCAGTGTATTTGAGATTGGGAAATCAGAGTTTTAACTCTTTTCTCA
>JBKHJI010000035.1:0-12645 GCA_046538175.1 Bathyarchaeia archaeon
CCCGCCGAGACAGAAAAGTGAAAGAAATCGAGGAAATTAAAGCCTTGTGCGACTCGTATTATCGCCATCCTCCTGTCGAATTAGATGAGATAAAGAATGCCCGCTTACATACTATCTACATCTTGAACGTAGACACCGCCTCTGTTGAAGAAACCGATCCAGTTGACTATCTAAGAAGAACTCAGAAAATGGTTTACTGACAAGGACTTCAAGAGAGAAACACATTTTTATCTGCGTACAAACCAATTAGTTACGCGGCAAAAAAGCCGAAAGAGATCGAACTCGATTTCTGTTTAAGACTCTGATCATTCAAATGGGGTGAACATGTTCACTTGGTTTTCGATTTCTATAATCTATATGTTCATAGCCGTTATTCTACACGTCAAGTCGGTGGCATACGTTAGACTTGAAGAGAAATATGGCCAGGACAAAGGTGTCAGAATCGGCAAAATCTATGGAACAATTTCGGGAATAATGGAGTTTACAGCTTCGCTAGGCTTATGGTTATCTTCTCAACCCCGATTTACAATTCCCACACTTTCCAATCTATCCATTACAGTTCTCAACTTTTCAACGCCAATTCTCCACTTAATAGTGTCTCTGCCTCTGATACTGTTCGGTGCTTGGATTGCCCTTAAAGGTGTGAAAGCGATTACCTTCAAGGTGGCTGAAACCCACTGTGCGCCAAAAAGACTGGAGACTTCTGGAGTGTATTCAATTGTGAGGCATCCTCAATATTTTGGCTGGGTATTAACCCATTTTGGGATGTCTTTGCTCCTCTCCGCTTGGTATTCGCTGCTTTTCACGCCGATTTCAGCGGCGTTGATCTATCTAATTGCGAAAAAAGAAGAGGAAGGCTTGATCAGCAAATTTGGCGAAAAGTATAAAGATTATCAGAAAAAGGTCCCTATGCTCATTCCAAGTTTGGCGAAAATACGAGCCGAAAAGCAATAATGTGACGCTAGCGGAGAAACGAGAGTTTAAAACTCGTCTAGACTGCCAATGCGCAGTAAACACGTCGAGGTATTTGGATTCTTGCGAAACGAAACCATACTAATCAGAGGATAGCAACTAAAAAGCACGGATAGCCAGAGCGGTAATAATGAAAAACGGTGGCGAAATAGTTTTATTATCTGTTTGTGTATAGCGATAGTCTACAAGAAGGGTTCGCTATGGGTTTGAAATCAAAACTAGGAATCGAGTATAAGGGGCTGTTCTTTTTTACGCTTTTTTACTTAATAGCAGGTGTTGCCAACTTGGCGATCTTAGGGCTCTATGGGTTCGATTTGTTCCATGTAGCTTTGGTTGCAATTTTAAGCCTAATCACAGCTTTCGGTTTGTATCGATTACAGAATTGGACTCTGTGGCTCGTGGTCTCCTTATTTTTCATTACCACAACCTACGGAGCCCTAATGTTCAACACTTCTATGCAAGCATACACCGCACATCCCACAATAAGCAACTTGTTTGCCATTCTTGTATGGGTGTTATACCTGATATTCACGTGGTTGGCGACTATTTACATCGGCGCGAAAAGAAAGAGTCTACAATAGAACTTGTGAATTATGCAGATTTGAACAAAAAAACAGTGACTTCTTCTCCGGCTTCCATAAACTGTCGGTTTTCCTTCAATTCCACATAGCCATCAGCCTTTGCTAAGCTGGTGATAGCCCCTGATTGCCCCGTAGGAACAGGAGATGCTAGCAAACGATTCTCACAGTCGCGGGAAAGAGTTACAGTGATAAAAGTTCGTCTCCCTCGAGCTGAGAACACCTTGTCTGTAATAGTAGCCTCCACAGTGGCAACCGGCTCATCTACTTTCCCTAGCATTTTGAAGAGTATGGGGCGAACAAGTAAGTGAAACATCAAAAGCGAAGACGTAGGGTGGCCTGGAAGCGCAAAAACAGGTTTTTTGTCGACCACTGCAACCGCAACGGGCTTTCCAGGTTTTACAGCCACGCCGTGAACCACCAGCCCCGGTTTGCCAAGCTCATCCAATACCTTGGGAAGAACGTCTTTTGGCCCCACAGAAACTCCCCCCGAAGTTACTACTAGATCCGCCATGCCTATCGCCTTCTTCAATGTAATCTTCAAACGATCTACATCATCGTCTTTGACAATCCCAAATCTGAATGGTACTCCTCCGCTTTCCAGAACAGCTACGGTCAACGTGTAAGTGTTTATGTCATAAATTTTTCCAGGCGGCAAAGGCTTTCCAGGAGATACTATTTCGGCTCCTGTGGAGATGATTGCAATTTTCGGCTGCCTAAACACTTTTACTTTGGCTATTCCTAAAGCCGCTAACACTCCTATCTCTCGAGAAGAGGCAACATGCCCGCACTTCACTACAACTTCGCCTTTACAGATGTCCGAGCCTAATGCCATCACGTTTTCGCCTTTCGCCACCGGTTTGTACACAAATATTTCTGCGTCTTTCTCTGCGGTGTTTTCAACCATAACCACCGCGTCTGCCTCCCGCGGCAACGGTGCACCGGTCACGATCATTATGGCGCTGTTTTTCTCCACGCGCAATTTTGATATTTCTCCAACATCTGCGCAGCCTATCAGTTTCAACCTAGCTGGACTATCTTCTTGAGCACAAAACGTGTCTTCTGCTTTAACTGCATATCCATCCACGGTTGATCGGTTAAAAGGCGGAACGTTTATCGGTGAAGCCATATCTTCGGCAAATACGCGATCTACTGTTTTTAACAAAGGAATTTCTTCGATTCCATGAGGCTTAGGAGAAAAGCATTCTAGAATCTTATTCTTCGCTTCGTCTAAGTTAAGCAACTTCCTAAACATTTTCAACTTGCCCCACAACATCAAACAAATAGACAGCTACCTCTTCATTCTCTCTCAAACCTTCCCTGTCTTCGGGAATGATCACATAACCATTCGCCTTCGTCATAGTAGTAATGACACCCGAGCCTTTAATACGAATAGGCTCAGCAAAAAATTCCCCCTCCTTTTCCACGACTCTCACTCTTAGAAAGACACGTCGTCCTAAAACTCCCACAACTCTTCGCGTCAACCTTGCTTTCAAACTAACTCGAACTTCCTCCTTTAACCCTAACATTTTTTGAATGAGCGGACGAGCAAAAACTTCAAATCCTACAACTGCTGCCACAGGGTTTCCAGACAAAACTAGCACTGGTTTTCCGTGTACAACTGCAAGTGCCGTAGGCATACCTGGACGCATAGCTACACCATGAACCATGACGTCTCCCTGCTCAATTCGCTCAATTGTCTTCGGCACCAAATCATGGACGCCGACACTTGTACCTCCTGTAGTAACTACTATGTCTGCTCTAGTCAATCCTTCAAGAATCCTATTTTCAATCTCATTCTCGTCGTCTCTTGCTATTCCTAGGCTAACCGCCTCAGCTCCAAATTCAGCACACATGCTCGACAAGACTATGCTGTTGACCTCGACAACTTTACACGGTTCCAAATCATCATTCAATGCCACTAACTCGTTGCCCGTAGCCAAGATTGCAACAATCGGTCTTCTTACTACCTCAACTTCTTTCACTCCCAAAGCAGCCAACAAGCCTAAATGGTGCGGTCTCAACCTCACACCCTTGTCTACCACAATCTCGCCTTTTTTCACATCTTCACCTCTCTTTGAAACATTAGCATTAGGAGTTAAAGAAGTGAATATTGCAACTCCTCCATCTGTCCTTTTCGTGTGTTCCAACATTACAACAGCATCTGCACCCTTCGGAAGAGTATTACCCGTCCATATTTCTTCTGTCTCTCCTTCTTCAATAGATTTTCCGCTGACGATACGGAGAATGTTGGGCTCAAATATCGAGGCTCCAAATGTGTCTTTGGCTTTCAACGCATAACCATCCACCGCTGAACGATTAAATAAGGGCAAATCTTTTTCGGCAACAATGCTTCTTGCGACAATGCGCCCCAACGCTTCTCTGATGGAGACAAGATTTGTGTCAAGTCTTTTCGGTTGCAGCCTTCTAAGATATCGTTCTAAGGCTTCGTCGATGGGGGTCAATTCTTGAAAACCTTTCAACCTTGCCAAACCATCACACCATCTCATTGCAGTGAAACACTGCACAAAAACTTATCGTAAAATTGTAAGATCAACCAGTTTCCGGTAGACAACATCACGCATTTTCTTGGCATCTTCGTCGAGAAGCGGGCTCTCGCTGATAACTACAGGCGTCAAGCCGCGATTGGCTATGACTTCTGCTAATGCTTCGATTTTAGGCCCATAACCCGGTGTTTCTAAAGGATGATGGCGCCTCTCTCCTCGGAAAGTATATTCGACAAGTGAAAAATGACAGTGAAGATTTTTCGCCGCTTTAGTTCCCAACCGTTTTTCGATTTTTTCTATGACTTGCAAAAAATCGTTGGGAGTCCTGAGATTACCTCTCTGTCTCGCATGAAGATGTGCCCAATCTACCACAGGCTGCGTTTGTTCCACGTTCTCGCATATAGTCAAAATTTCTTCTAGGCTTCCGAGTTGGGCATGTTTTCCAGACGTTTCGGGTCCAAGGTTGGCCTCTAAGCCCCTATGTTGCATTTCTTCTACGATTTCTTTGAGAACCTTCATGCAGTTTTGCAGATCTTTTTCGTGGGATTGCTTCTGGCTATAATAGCCCAAGTGGAAAGTTATTGTATGTGCTTTCATCCATTTGGCAGCTGTAGCGCAGGCGGCTAGACGCTTTCTGCTTGCTTCGAGTACTTCTTTGCCGCTCAGGAGATTGATGTAGTAAGAGCCGTGAATCGTCAGCCAAACATCATGTTTCTCGGCATTTTCCCCCAGTTTTTCGGCTTCTTCTCGGTTTATCTGCGGTTCTTGTCCCCACCTTACGGCTTCATATTCAAGAGCATCTAATCCTTCTTCCTTTAGAAATTTGGGAAGGTTGCTAGTTGGTTCTTTTAGCATCTTAAACCAATCAGGGATTCCAGCTGGTCCAAATCTTGGTTTGTTGAGCATTGCTTGTTTACCGTCTATAGCGACGAGTTTTGATATATTGGCTGTACATTAGCGTTATGATAGCTACTGCCCACGCTGATGCATTTTGGATTATAAAGTATTTTTCTGTGGGGCCCAGAGCGACGAGGCCACTTGTTATGGTTGATGCTGTAGCTTCGAGAGAGTTGCGGAAGGAAGGAGCGGCAGCGATTAGAGCTCCATGCATCGCAGTGGCTACTGCACCTATGGGTGGGATTGTGTTTGCGATGTTTTGAGAAACTTCGATGGTTGCGACGACAAAGCTGAGAAAAGCAGTGTTCCATTGGTAAAAGTTAGCGGTCGCAGAGGGAATGAGCTTAGGGTAAGCGGCAATGGTGACAATCAGTATGACAGCGATGAAAACAACTATTACGGTGGTGGCGCTTTTTATGATTGCCTTAGCTAGTACCACTCGGTGTTGAATGTGAGCGATTGTAGGAGTTTTAAGGATTTTGTTCCTAATTTTTCGTGTAGTCCTTCTGATTTGCTTAGAGAACTGTTTCAAGGTTTTTAGATGGCTTGGTTTTTGACGAGCTGCCTGCGGGGCCTGTCTTTTGGCGAGTTGAGTCTTTTGGGGAATGGTAGCTATGTTGCTGGTGAGGTGAATGAAACTGGCAGTGAGGGCAATTATAGCAGCTGTTGGAATTAAATGGTAGAAGGGACTTATGGTTACATTCATGGCATTTAAGGTGAACGCGGTTGGATCTTCAACGATTGCAGGAACGGTGTAAGTTATGATTGCAAATTGTATTATAACAGTCAAAGCGATAAAAAGAAGGATAGCTAGAAAGTTCTTTGGTGTATCCCAGTGAAATATGAGACGTTTTTGAGATTGGCTATTCATATACGTGTTCACCTTTAGTTTCAGTAGAGGTGGGTAAATATCAACTTTGCCATTTCGGTAACTTTAGATTTAAGCAGCCTGTTCGATTCGGAACTAAGCATAAGCAATGTTGGATTCGACCTAATGATTGGTCGTCGAGGTTCACGTGGGTTGCTTCGTAGAAGTGTAAGTGATCTATTCTGAGTGCAAAAACATAGCTGGAAAATGTTTAGCGTTAAGTTTAAACGAGTTAAGGCTTGTATTGCCGTTTATGAATGGAGTCAGATTGTTGAAACCTGAAGAAGATGCCTTCGGTAGAGCGTTGTGGGCTGCCTTCAAAGGAGACGAGATTTCCCACGTGGTAGAAAGAGACGATGGTTACTTAGATGTCTTGAGTTTGAAAGGATATCTTTCAAGTTACGCTGAATGGCGTTCGATTGAGCAAAAAGCAATGGAATGTGTCAAAGGCAAAGTATTAGACATTGGATGTGGAGCAGGTAGACACTCTTTATATTTGCAGAAAAGAGGGTTAGAGGTGCTTGGAATCGACGTTTCTCCTCTCGCAATAGAAATTTGTAAGCAAAGAGGGCTAAAAAAGGCCAAAGTAATGGCGATCGAAGACGTGGATTTTCCACCCGGTTCATTTGGCACTATCATTATGATGGGAAACAATTTTGGGTTGTTCGGTAGTCTAAAGAAGGCGAGAAGGCTCCTTAAACGGTTTAATAGAATCACTTCAAGAGATGCCTCAATTATAGTCGAGACTCGAGACCCCTATAAGACTGAAAACGTCGCCCATTTGAAGTATCACGAGTTGAACCGTAAGCGTGATAGGATGGGCGGGCAGGTGAGAATTAGATCGAGATTCAGACAATATGTGGGTCGATGGTTTGATTATCTAATGGTGTCTAAAGAAGAAATGAAAGAAATTCTTCGAGGAACGAGATGGCGAGTTAAAGAATTTATAGATTCGGGAGAACCACAATACGTGGCTATTATCGGTAAGATCTAGTAAAATTGTTTATATTGTGTAGAAATGAATCTGTAGCAATGGTGATGTTTAGTGAGCGTTTTTGGCGAGGAGGAACGACGGAGGCACACCGGTACTTGTATCGACTGTGGACAGACCTTGGAGCTATACATGCTGGATTTAAAGAAAGGAAGACGAATATTACAGTGCACACAATGTGGTCTCTACCATTTTTACACTAAGGACATGTTTGGAAAATGGAAATTGGCTAAAGCAGCAAAAATACCCGATCTGTGGCGATAGAAATAGCCTCCAAAACTGCTTTCTCCTCAATCTCTAGCTCGTGCCAAAATGGCTTCCACAGTTTTATCATTTAACTGGCATTTCTATTTGAAGAGGATAGCTTGGAATAGAATGTACGTAAATATCAGTATTACACCGCCAACCTGCGAAATACCCCCTCTGGTTAGAAAACGCCAGAAGATGATAGTTGTAATCAGCAAGAAAGGCAGAATCTCAACGAAAATTGTTATGTCTACTGCAAAAGGAGAAGCAACCAAAACCAAACCTAAAACCAATGTCAAATTTGTAAGATTTGAACCTATAATATCTCCGATGGCCAATTGGACACGCCCTCGTCTTACTGCCGCAAAATCTAAAGTCAACTCCGGCAAAGAAGTGCCAATAGCAATCACTTTAGCACCCACTAGAATCGGTGGAGCGCCAAGAAGCATGGCAATTTCAATGCCCGAGGAAACCACTAAATCAGCTGCCACAAAAACACACGCCATCCCAAGAGCGAAAATTGCAAAAACCTTAACTGTCCCCTTTGTATCTCCCGTCTTAAATTCTTCAGTGTCCACCTTTGGCATTTTTTTCTTTGCCATAAAATAGATATTAAACAAGAAAACTCCAAAAAGGATACCTCCCACAACGGGACTCCAAACTTTGAAGATGACAAGAAGCAACGGAATCAGAGAAGTTAGAAACAGAATATCAGTCAATTCCACTAAGCGATCAGTAGAACAAATCTTAAGATAGCCAAGCATCGCCAATATACCCACAACTACTCCGATATTGAACACATTTGAGCCAAATACGTCTCCTACACTGATTCCAGGTTTTCCTTGAAGAATCGAAAAAAGAGCTACTATGATCTCAGGCGTTGAAGTCATTACCGCAAGGATTATGAACCCCGCCGAAACTTCGCTCAACCCAGTAAGCTCAATCAGTTTCTCAATGTATTTTATAGCGAAATGGCTAGCTAAAGCTAAAGCCACTAAAGATAAGGCAAAGATTGACAACTGAATCCCAATATAGGCAACATTCATATAACCTATTTAATCCGTGAAGCTAAGATATGCTTTGTGCAAAAGGTACACTTGACCTAAGAATCGCTGCAATTAACAGACGTCGATCTTCTTCTGCGACTCAAATGACTGCCTGAAACAAAACATAGATCATTATCAGAACTATACCACCTGCCTGCGAAATCCCGCCTTTTGTTAAATAACGCCACAGAATAATGTTAGTTGCCAAAACAAAAAGAAGAATCTCTGCAAAAGCAGTGATATCTACCGCAAAGGGAGACAAGAGGAACACGAACCCCAACACCAAAGTAGTGGTAGCAACATTTGCTCCAATAGCGTCTCCCAACGCCAAATGTATACGTCCTTTTCTAACGGCAGTCAAACCAAACGCAAGCTCTGGCACTGAAGTACCCACAGCCACAACTCTCGCACCCAACAAAACTGGAAGAATTCCAAGAGAAGATACAATCTCAGACGCTGAAAAAACCACCAAACGAGCTGTCAAAATGACAATAAATGCACCTAAAACAATCCACAATACAATCCCTCTTTTACTCTTCACCCCGACAAGTCGTCGTGGAAGATCCGCCAAAATCGGGCTTCTCTTCTTCGTCATTTCATAAACGCTGAAAACAAATACTCCTAAAAGCGCCAAACCCACAAGTTGGCCACCATAAACCGGAAAAGTCTCTGTGATCCGCGAAATAACCAGTAGAAGAGGGATAATAGAAGCCAAAAACAACAAATCCACCAATTCCATCAAAAGATCGGTACAACACGTTTTAAGCGAACCCAACACCGCCAAGACACCGATCACAATTCCAATGTTGAAAAGATGTGACCCTAAAATATCTCCAATAGAAATACCTGGCACACCTTCATAAATCGCAAAACTCGCTACAGTAATTTCAGGCAACGTAGTCACTATCGCAAGAACCACAAAACCCGCAGAAGCTTCGCTCAACCCTGTAACCTCCATTAACGTTTCAACATGCTCAATAGTAAAATGGCTAGCCCAAGCCAAAACAACCAAAGATGCTGCAAGAATCAGCAGTTGAACTAAGAGGGTTACCATATACTCCCCACAATATTATCGGGGTCAGATATGCTTTGTGCACGGTTGCTGCTTAGCATATTCTTGGCACAGGATCACCGATTGGCATAGGCAAAATACGCCTACCTCCCACAACTGTTTCTAATGCTACCAAATCAAATTCGCCACTAGCTTCGCCTATAATCTCTGCATTTTTTCCCTCTTTGCTATGCCTCAAAACCTCCAGGACTTCTCGAGCCATCTCCTTAACCACTCCAATAATTACCTTGCCCTCGTTTCCCACTTCCAGTGGATCAATTCCTAACATCTCACATGCCACCTTCACGCCATTTCGAATTGGGATCTTATCTTCCTGTACCAAAATACCCACACGAGCCTTCTGACTCCATTCGTTCAACGCATTTGCCAGTCCTCCACGAGTCGGGTCCTTCATGGATACTACACCTCCAACTTCCAACACATTTCTAATCATATGATTCAAAGGTTTAACATCTGAAACGATTTTGCTACCGAAGGCCAAACCCTCCTGTGCCGAAAGAACCGCTAATCCATGATCACCTATTGTGCCTGACAAGATTATCTTGTCACCTGTCCGTAAATTTCTATCCAAAACCCAACGAGCATCGAAATCTCTTCGATATTTTTTCACCACAGCCAAATTATCGTCTAAGGCTCGGTTCCACTTGCCGATCCCACTCATATTCACCACTAACCCTCCAAGATTGCCTCTCTCAACTACTTTAGTATCTCCAGTTACCACAAAAACCTCTGCCTCTTCGCAAGTCGCCTTCATGCTAGTCAAAACTTGTTTTAGATCATTGAAAGCTAATCCCTCTTCAAGCACAAAGCCGCAAGCTAAAGCCACAGGCTCAGCTCCCAATACTGCCAGATCATTTACTGTTCCCGCCACCGCCAACCTACCAATATCTCCCCCAGGAAAGAAAACAGGCCTAACAACATGCGAATCACTCTTAAACACCACATCGTCAACCACAGCCGCATCATCTAACATTTCCAATCCCACTTCCGTCTTGAAACCACCTAGATACGGCAAAACATATTCTTCAATCAATCTAGCCATCACAGCGCCACCAGCTCCATGAGTCATCGTAACTCGTTTAACTTCAGGCATGGATATCCCTTTACAAAGCCAATACGTACCCACACATAAACACATCGAAAAACCGTCCACGTCAAGCGAACCTTTTTATTTCACAACACCCAGATTTTAAATGGGAAAAAATAGACATAATCATGTTGAAAAAACCCTCAAACTGAACTCACCACAAAACCAGAAAAATCACAAAGAACACAGTAATCCTTATATCCAGAAACTCCGCTTCTAAGATACCTTAGCAGCCATATATACGCTGAAAAATAAGATGCAACCTTCAATCTCTCGATTGCAAGGTGAAGACTGCAAGTGAGTTTGGAACATGGGCATCTCAAACTTGCAATGAACACCACACAGAAAACAAGCCCAAAATCGCCAACAAACCTACACTAAACAAACACCTATCACCTACACGCCAAAAAGGTCCGACATGCCACGCCGTCTGGTGGATGGCCAGGCTTGAGCGCTGAAGAAGGGCGCGGCAAGCAGCGAAATGCCTCGGGTAAGCGCATGCAGCTGTAGAACCGAGGATCCCTCAATGGGACTTCTCGTCACGGCTCCTTCGGGAACCGTGACACTCCAGTTTTGGAGAGGGAACCCCCCGAACTGAAGCATCATAGTAGGGGGAGGAAGAGAAACTAACTAGGATTCCCTGAGTAGCGGCGAGCGAAACGGGAAAAGTCCAAACCGAATCTCATAAGGAAACTTACGAGAAATGTAGGGTTTCGGGTCCAGCTATATCTTAACCGGCGAAGCTGAAGTGGTCTGGAACGACCCGCCAAAGAGGGTGAAAGCCCCGTAAGTGTAAACCGGAAAGAAAAAGGCTGGAATCCCAGAGTACCATACCCTGGCTTGGGTGTGGAAAGTTGGGAGTCATCAGCTTCCAAGACTAAAAACGTCTCAAGACCGATAGCGCACTAGTACGGTGACAGAAAGTTGAAAAGTATCCCGGAAGGGAGCTGAAAAGAGTCTGAAACCAGACGGTTATAGACGTATGTAGCCCGGAAGGGTAGATCCCGTTCGAAGGAAACCGCAGCGATGTGGAAGTACGAGAACGGAGGACCAGGGTTGCATGTTCCGTCTAGAAACACGGGCCGGGGAGTTCACGGCTATGGCAAGCTTAAAGGCTTAAAGCCTGAACGCACAGGGAAACCAACAAGCGCACAGCCAGTTTTTCTGGTGAGGCGCGGCGTCTGAAAGGGCGCGGAGTCATTGCTGTGAGACTAGAAACCGGGCGATCTAGCCCTGGGTAAGACGAAGCCAGGCGAAAGCTTGGTGGAGGTCTAAAAGGGTGCTAACGTGCAATTTGCTCCTCTGACCTGGGGCTAGGGGCAAAAGACCAATCTAGCCCGGTGATAGCTAGTTCCCTCCGAAGTGGGTCGCAGCCCAGCCCCGAGTGAGGTAGCCGATTGGGTAGAGCACTGATTGGAAAGTGAGGAGCCGAAAGGTTCCGCTTTTCTTTCAAACTCCGAATCTATCGGCGCCATAGACCTCGGGAGACGGGTTCTGGTGGGGTAAGCCCCCACGGCCGAAAGGGGAACAACCCAGACTAAGGTTAAGGCCCCCAAATGCTGGCTAAGTGTTAAACTGAAAGGCGTCATCAGCCTAAAACAGCGGGGAGGTAGGCTTAGAAGCAGCCACCCTTTAAAGAAAGCGTAACAGCTCACCCGCCGAGGCTGATGGCCCTGAAAATGGACGGGGCTAAGCCAGCTGCCGATACCTTAGGGCACGGCGAAAGCCGTGATCCGGTAGGAGGGCGTCCTGGCTGGATAGAAGCCGGGCTGTGAAGTCCGGTGGACCGGTTCAGGATTGAATATCCCGGTGGTAGTAACAGCTAAGAGGGGTGAGAATCCCCTCCGCCGAAAGGGCAAGGGTTCCCCGGCAACGCGTCGTCAGCCGGGGGTAAGTCGATCCTAAGGCAGATCTTAACCGATTATGCCGAAAGGGAAGCCGGTTAAAATTCCTGCACCACGGAGGTACACGCGGCAACGCAAGCTTAACATCTAACGCTTCTAGGTAGACTGAGCAAGGCTGTCGCCTTGTTTAACCGTATAAATCTGGGGAGTGCCGTAATGGCGAGAACCAGATGAAAGCGGGAATAGCTGTCCGTTTTTAGGACGGTTCAGTTAATCCTCGGAGCCCTTGAAAAGGATGTTGAGAAGAATCCTTCGTGTCCGTACCCAGAACCAACACAGGTGTCCCTAGGCGAGAAACCTAAGGCGTGTCGGGTGTACATCAAGCGAGGGAAATCGGCAAACTAGCCCCGTACCTTCGGTATAAGGGGTGCCTGTGGTTTTAGCTTCGGCTGGAACCGCAGGTCGCAGTAGCAAGGGGGTTCCGACTGTTTAATAAAAACATAGGAAGCCGCAAGCCCGAAAGGGTGTGAACGGCTT
>JBKHJI010000036.1:0-12607 GCA_046538175.1 Bathyarchaeia archaeon
GATGCAGGCGGCGTTATGTTAAACCTGAAATCCATCCGCGAAATAGAGAAAGCCTATAAAACAATTTTGGACAACGCAAAAAACTATAATCCAACCGCGAAAATTGTAGGTCTTCTCATCGAAGAGATGGTCCCATCCTCTACAGAAGTTATAGTGGGTGCAATTAAAGACCCACAATTTGGCCCGGCAATAATGTTCGGCCTCGGCGGAATTCTCGTAGAAGTTCTAGAAGATGTGGCTTTTCGTATTGCTCCGGTGTCCAGACACGAAGCAGAGCTGATGATTACTGAAATCAAGGCTTTCCCAGTTTTGAAAGGATACAGAAATAAGCCGCCCTTAGACACCAACGCCGTAGCAGAAATAATAGTCAACACCTCAAAGCTTGTGATGGACTATCAAGAAATAGAGGAGCTAGATCTGAACCCAATAATGGTTTACGAAAAAGGAGCAAAAGCAGTCGATGCAAGAATTATACTGGAATAAAAATGCTGAACTTGCCCAAAACCGGTTTTGCTCAAAGTTTTATGCGCCATTGGCAACGTCTTTCTTTGCTCGCTAAAATGAAATATAAAGTTTCGGAGAAACTAGGCAATGTTGGCGCTGGAGGAGACAACAAAATTGTCTGATGAAGTGATGCAAATCGAAAAATTGAACGAGCAACTCAAGCCTCTCATGCTGCAATTACGCTCTTTCAGAGTAGAAGCAAAAGAATGGGCAGAGAAAAGAGATGCAATCCACAAGCAAATGAAAGATTTGCGACTAGAAGCCTCCAACGCCAGAGAGCAGCGCGACGAGATAAATGCGAAAGTAAGAACATTAAAGATGCAGAGAGACCAAACAAGGATACTAATAAGCGAGAAAATCGAAGAAATTAAACATCTTAAAGAGAAACTGCGGCTTCTAAACAGAAAAAAACCGAGACAAAGTGCAAATACTTTAAGAAACGAAAAAGAAAGAATCGAATGGAAAATCCAAACAACCTCATTAACTCTTAAAGAAGAGAAACCTCTCGTAGAAAAAGCAAACCAGCTTGGTGCCCAACTCCACGTTCACCGACAAATAGAGGATACAAAAAAAGAAATCGTGGAACTTCAGAAAAAAATAGAAATAATGAACGAGGAGGCAAAACTTCTTCACCTACAACTCTCAGAACTGGCTAACCGAAGCCAAGAACTTCACAACAAAATGGCAGAGGCCCTAAACAAAGCGAAAACACTCCAATCCGAGGCAGACAAATATCACAAAACCTTCATCCAGCACACGCAAAAAATACAGAAGACTCGCATGGAATGCGCCGAATTAGGAAAGAAAATCAAAACCTTGAAGAAAACATTGATGGAAAAAAAAGAAAAGAAGAAAATCCAAAAGCAAGAGGAAAACCGCAAAAAACTAAAAATTGAAGCTTTAAAAAAGCTAAAACAAGGCAAAAAACTAACATTCGAAGAATTTAAACTTTTAGCAGAAGAAGAAATAGCTTAATCTTAGATTAAACACTTATAACTATACTTCAAATCTCTTATTAATAGAACGGGGAGCCGCAGCCCAAAAAAGTGGAACTTTCAAATGGCATCAGAAGAAAACCGAGAAAAACTGCTGGTTTTATGCGTTGACCGAGATGGCGACATAGGCGTCAAAACAGAGGCGAAAACCCCAATTCTAGGCAGAAAAGAGAACTTGGACGCCGCAGTTTCATTAGCTTTAAAAGACCCAGAAGAACCAGATGCCAACGCCATGTTTGAAGCCGTAAGAATCTACGACCAACTTAAAAAACAAGAACAAAAACACGAAAAACATCAAATAGCTACACTCTCAGGATCACAACTACTAGGCGTTGAAGCAGACAGAAAATTGGTCAGAGAACTAAACGAAGTCTTAGAAGTTTTTCCGGCCAGCAGTGTAATACTCGTAACCGATGGCTACTCTGACGAGGCGATACTGCCTCTAGTTGAATCCAGAGTTCCAGTAACCTCCGTACGACGAATTGTCATTAAACACAGCGAATCTATCGAAGAAACTGCAGCACTCTTCGGCAAATATTTGAAGATACTCATCGAAAACCCCCGATATTCAAGAATCGCTTTGGGAATCCCAGGGGTTCTTCTAATAATTCTCGCCATCATGTACTTAGGGGGTTGGCTATACCACACATGGATAGCTTTTCTAATAGTCTTGGGCATAGCTTTTCTAGTAAAAGGATTCGGCATCGACAAAGCAACTAAACGCTTTGTTCAGTGGATTAGAGAATATGAGCCTCCTCCCCTTCCAGTTCAAATTGCAGGTTTCACTCTTGCTGCAGGAGCCATAACCGTTGTTGTGGGAGCATTTCTGGGAGTAAACGAAGCGGCAGCCTACTATTCTAGTCTCGCCGCACCTCCAGCAACGATAGGAGAATGGGCCAGCCTTATGCCCAGATTCATAGGCGAATTCATCGGACAAGGCATATACCTAATAGTCATAGGCATCTGTATCGCATTAACTGGACGAATAATCCGATGGTATTTTGAACGCGACGTTCGACTCCTCCGAACCCTAGTATTCATCGCCGTGATTGCATGGTCTTCGCAAATTTTTAGTCAAGTTGCACAGATCCTTATAGATCCAACTATAAAAGGAGCGGAACTAGTCTTCACCATATTCATCGGCATACTATTAGCAATTGCCGTATCTCTCGTGGCCTTCATAATCAACTTGAAGTATGGCGGCTTTTTCAAAAAGCGAGGGAAGAGAGTTGAAGAATTTGAACAAGGCTGACGTGGCTGTAATTGGCGGTAGCAGTTTAGAAAGCTTGCTGAAAAAGGCCGAACCGATTCGAATCGGGACATCATATGGACTGCCTTCCCAAATCTTTATCGGAAAGATAACAGAGAAGAAAGTGGCGTTTCTTCCCCGCCACAACCTAGAACACACCGTCCCCCCACATCGCATAAACTACCGCGCAAATATTTCTGCATTGCATCTACTCGGAGTAGAGCGGATTCTAGCAACTAACGCCGTAGGCAGCATAAACAAACGTTTAAAACCTGGCGATTTAACGGTTGCCCACGATTTCATAGATTTCACCAAGCTTAGGAAAGGAACTTTTTACGACGATGCTCCAGTGACACATGTAGATATGTCTCAGCCTTATTGCCCTGAACTCCGAGAGGTGTTGATAAGAACAATAAAACAGGTAGGCGAAAATGTTTGGAACGAGGCGGTGCTAGCTTGCACCGAAGGTCCGAGATATGAGACGCCGGCAGAAATTGAAATGCTTAAGCGTTTGGGATGTGACATCGTTGGAATGACTGCCCTGCCTGAGGCTGTTCTTGCTCGAGAGTTAGAAATGTGTTACGTTTCGCTTTGCTATGTTTCTAATATGGCTGTAGGACTGCAAAAACGTCAAACAGTTAACGAATTAACCGAGATTGCAAATAAAAAGAAACCTATTATTGAGCAAATTTTAAAAGAGGCGATCTCTTCTTTACCAAAGACGCGCAAATGCAGTTGTAAACGTGCATTAAAAGACGCGCGGCTTTGAGGTCTCATCTCTAATGTTAAAAGGCCTACTTTCGGCTACCGGCATCTACAATATTTATGAGAGGTGGCTGTGGCATCAAATCAAAGACGAAAGAATGCCTGAACACATTGCTATTATTCTAGACGGAAACAGACGTTGGGCCTCTGAACGATTACTAAATTCGTGGATAGGTCATCATCACGGAGCTGAACGAGTCAGTCAACTGCTTGACTGGTGCTTGGATCTAGGCGTAAAATGTGTGACTCTTTACTCCTTTTCTACAGAGAATTTTAAAAGAGCCCCACAAGAAGTTGAGGAGATCATGCACATTGCCCACGAAAAATTGCACGAAATTTTAACTGACGAGCGCATCCACAAAAACAAAATTCGCGTTAAAGTTATTGGACGAATTGAACTTTTGCCAAAGAATCTGCAAGAATTGATTCGCAAAGTAGAGGAAACCACACAAACCTATGATAACCAGTTTCTAACCGTGGCCTTAGCCTATGGCGGTCGCGCCGAAATCGTGGATGCCACTAAAAAGATTGCCGACAAAGTAAAGCGTGGTGAACTGCCTTTGGAGAAGATTGACGAAACCGTATTTGAAAAATTTTTGTACACGGCTTATATGCCGAAACCTGATCCAGACCTGATTATCCGCACTAGTGGCGAAGAACGTCTGAGTGGGTTTCTGCTGTGGCAGAGTGCCTACAGCGAACTATGCTTTTTGGACCTTTTTTGGCCAGATTTCCGACGAATTGATCTCCTGCGGGCAGTAAGGACTTTTCAAAGACGTAAACGTAGATTTGGAAAATAAAAAAGCCTATCCACGCGTTCATCTTTCTACTTTCGTTTTCTTTATCATCCGTTCTACCTGTTCAACCGTGGTGCCTAAATATCTCTGAGGCTCAAGTGCATCGTTGACTTCCTTTTCACTTAGAAACTTCTTTATCTCTGTGTTCTCATCTAAAACTTCTTTAAAAGAACGTTTTTCAAGTTCGCTTTTGATCGTTAATTTTCTGAGAAGTTCGTGGGCTCTTTGCCGATCCATTCCTTTTACTATAAGAGCGGTCATAACAGACTCGGTCATTACTCTTCCCTGCGTAACTTCCAAGTTTTGCTTCATCCGTTCTTCGTCAACTCGTAAATTGATTAAAACACTGGTCATTAAAAACAACATGTAATCTACTAGGATACAAGCTTCAGGAATCACAAATCGCTCGACAGATGACTGAGTCAAATCTCTTTCATGCCATGTTACAACATTTTCAAGTGAAGGAACAACTAAACCTCTCACAACTTTGGCTAATCCACAGATTCTTTCACAAATCTCTGGATTACGTTTTTGCGCCATAGCCGAACTGCCCACTTGCTTTTCGTGCTCAAAGAATTCGGATAACTCTGCAATTTCCGGTCGCTGCAGTTCTCGAATTTCTGTAGCTATGTTATCCAGCGAAGAAGCAATTAAAGCTAGGAGACAAATAAATTCTCCATGACGATCACGGTGCACAATCTGCGTAGTAATGTCAGCATGTTTTATGCCTAACTTTCTCATCACAAGCTCTTGAACTTCTATAGCGCGAGATCCAAAACCTGCATGTGTCCCCACTGCTCCAGTCATCTTTCCAACCAGCAGTCGTTCACTGCACTGATTCAATCGCTTGATGTTTCTAGCGTTTTGTCGCAGCCAAACCGCAAATTTAAAACCTAAAGTAATTGGCAACGCATGTTGACCATGTGTTCTACCGACCATAATTGTTCGCTTATGCTTGCTAGCCTTCTCTATCAAAACCTCCTCTAATTTGCTCAATTTCAACTCGATAAGTTTCACGGCGTCTTTCAGAAGAAGCGCGTTTGCGGTGTCAACAATGTCGTAGCTAGTTGCGCCTAGGTGTACATAAGCTCCGCTGGTGCCGCTTTGTTCTGCCAAGGCTTTGACGGTTGATGCGATATCATGTCTAATCTCTCGTTCAATAGCTTTAACACGTTCAAGCTTAACATATTGTGTCGACGCCTTCTCCATGATTGTTTCAGCGTCTTTTCTAGGTATATTTCCAACATGAGCATGAGCCCATGCGAGAGCGGCCTCAACATCTAGCATTCGTTGAAGTTTGTTTTCTTCTTCGAAGATTTTTCTCATTTCTTCGGTTCCATAACGGCCGGTGTCGATAGGGAGAATTGGCATCAGGCTACCCCTAAACAAGTTAACATTATCCTGCTTTAAAGATTAGGCTTTTTACTATTAGCTTCTTAGGTTTAGGCGGAGAAAAAAATGGGTGCCATGCTCGGGATTGTAGATAAAAAAGGTAGAGATGTTTCTGACACAGCTTTTATGATGCTTGATTTGATGAGCCATAGGGGGTCTGAGGCTTTCGGAGTGGCTTCACCTCGCAGAACTGTGAAAAGAACAGCCTTAGAAAGGCTTCAAAAAGAGAACATGGCCTCCCATAGTGTAATTGGCTACAATTTTGCCAAAATCTCCTCTAGAGACAGAGCCCAACCTATCCAAAGCCTAGATTTCTCTGTTGTTTTTGATGGTCGCTTGTTTCCGCCCCGTGAAAAATGCGAAGCGGAATTCTTCCTTGAAAACCTCTTAAAGCCGAGGGGCAACGTAACTAATTTTATTCGAAGATTCAACGGTGACTACGTCTTTGCGATAGTAGGCAAGAGCGGGATCGTTGCAGGACGTGACCTTGTTGGCGCCCGTCCACTTTACTTCGGTGAAAGCAAAGATTTTTGTGTTATAGCTTCCGAAAGAAAGGCTTTGTGGGCGATAGGTTTAGAAACGGTTGATTCTTTTCCGCCTGGAAAGCTGGCTGTTATCAACAAGAGAGGGTTCTCTTTCAAAACCGCTAAATCCATATCTCAACCGTCTTTGCAGATGATTGGCATGGATGCTGCCGTTCGAAAACTTGGGCATTGTTTGCTTCGGTCAACAAGGAGGCGCGTTTCAGATATTGAAGAAGTTGCAGTGGCTTTTTCTGGGGGGGTCGATAGTAGCCTAGTTGCTTTCTTAACCAAACTTTGCAATGTCGATGCTCGCTTAGTTTGTATAGGTTTAGAAGATCAAGAGGAAAAAATTTTTGCTGAACGCGCCGCAAAAGCTCTAGAACTTCCTCTTCACACAGTCACTTATTCACTTGACGATGTAGAGGAGGGTCTGCCGAGAATTTTATGGTTAATAGAAGAACCCAACCCTGTAAACGTCAGCATCGCGATGCCCATTTTTTGGGCTGCTGAACAATCAGCCAAACTTGGATTTCACGTTCTAATGACCGGGCAAGGAGGAGATGAACTCTTCGGCGGATATTATCGTTATTTAGAAGAATATGCAAAACACGGTTTAGCCGGTCTCCAAGAGAGGATATATCACGATGTGGTTTCATCTTACGAGTCAAACTTTGAAAGAGACAACAAAGTATGTGCTTTCCACAAAGTAGAGTTACGGATGCCTTTTGTTGACCGGGAAATGGTTAAGCTAGCCTTAAGTATCTCTCCTGATTTGAAAATCGCTTCACCGGGAGACATGCTTCGCAAAAGAGTTTTAAGACAAACAGCGAGAAAACTGGGAATTCCAAAGTTCATTGCTGAAAAACCCAAAAAGGCAATTCAATACACCACAGGCGTAAACCAGGCCTTAAGAAAACTTGCCAAAAAAGAAGGCTTAACCCTGCGGAAATACGTAAAAAAGATTTTCTCAAAAACCTATAAAAACGCTGGGATAAAACATGGCTAAAACCGCCATAATCTTCACACCTAAATATTATTCGCATAAGCCTGGGCCTAGTCACCCTGAGACTCCAAAACGACTCAGAGTTGTAATGGACGAAATCGCTAGACTAGACTTGTTTTCGGTTAATAGTGAATGTAAATTAGTTCGACCAAATCTCGCAAGCACCAAAGATTTAGAACTCGTTCATGTCCCTGAACACACTCAGCTGGTGAAACGAATCTGTGAACACGGTGGAGGCTTACTTGACGTCGACGACACGGTGGTTTCTCCCGAAAGTTTTGAAACCGCTCGTTACGCTGTTGGAGGAACTCTAAAAGCTGTTGACTTGGTTATAAACAAAAACTTTAGAAATGCCTTTGCCTTGGTTCGCCCTCCTGGGCACCATGCGGGATCATATTATGCTGCAGGTTTCTGCGTGTTTAACAATGTGGCAATTGCAGCAACGCATTTAATCAGAAGACTTGGCATTGAACGAATTTTAATCTTGGACATGGATGCCCACCATGGAAATGGAACTCAAGAAATCTTCTATGAAACAAAAAATGTTCTCTACGTTAGTTTGCATGAAGATCCTTTGGAGTTTCCAGGAACTGGTTTTGTAGATGAAATTGGAGAAGGGCAAGGATTGGGGCATAACGTTAATATCCCGTTTCCTTTCAGAGCAGGCGACAAAGCATATTTGAAAGCATTTGATGAAGTCATAGTTCCAATCGTGCAACAGTATGCGCCTCAGTTTGTCTTGGTTTCTGCAGGTTACGATAGCGTTTTTGGTGATTCCGTAGCGAAGCTTAATCTTTCAGCGGCCGCTTACTCTTTGATCTTTGAGAAAATGCTTGGTTTAGCATCAACTTTTTGCGAGGACAAATTTGTGGCAGTGCTAGAAGGTGGTTACAATCTTAAGAAATTGGGGAAACTTGTCGTATCAAGCATTTCAAAGATGGCAGGATTTCCTTACTTGATGAAAGATGGGAGACCGCCGGTAAACCATAAGGCTGAGAAAAAGGCAGAAAAAGTCATAAGAGAAGTGAAGAAAGTCCATTCGGCTTTTTGGGATTTAGAGTCTTAACTTTATTCGATTATTTGTATGGCGCCGTTTGGACATTGGGCTTCGCAAGCTTTGCAGGCTAGACATTCTTCTTCTTTGATGGGTATAGATTTCTCGTCTTTCAACTCGTATACTTCCACAGGACAAGTGTCAATGCATGTACCGCAACCGTTACATTTTTCCAAATCAACTTTTACTTCAACCATAGCTTGTCCACCATTTATCCTAGAAGTCAAATGAAAAAGTGGTTTGTGAATAAAAGCGTTTTGGAATTATGTTCAAAGCTCTTATTCTCTGAGCCTCAAGAGGAGACCGTCTATTGTTGTTGTGGCCTTCTCCTTTCTCCGCAAATCGTCTTCGAGGAGTCGCCGATAAGTTTCGGCAGAGATTTCTCCACGTTTGAACCGAACTTCAATTCGTGTAACGTCTGCTTTGATGTTATCTAGCTCAGTCTCGGAGACTTCAAGCTGTCTCATGATGTCTGCATATTTTGCGCCCCCGCTCATAATTTTCTGCCGCAAGTCAGCAAGTTTATTTGTGAGGGTGGCAAGTCGATTCTCCAAAGTTGTTCTCCTTACTTTGTAACGTCGCCTAGAAACTTTTCCTTTTCGTGCTTTGCGTTTTATTTGTTCTAGTTCGGCGAGGGTTTTCTTTTTTTCTTCATATGTGTCAACGAATGCGTCTAATGTTTTGCGGGGAACCAAGATAGCTGAAACAGGTGTCGGTGGTTTAGGTCTTTGCCAAGCGAATGCTATGACGGCTCCTATCAGCACTATAACGGTTGTCCAAAGGGTCGGTCGGAACGCGTTCCAGAATATGGAGTGTCTGTAAATGATGGTCCACTGTTCGTTTTGTAGCCATGTAATGTTTGAGAAGGAAAGAGACAGCTTTTCTTGAAAAACGTCTCTTTGAATGTTAAATGTTTGCTGTGGAAAAGATTGTATCACAGCGCCTTCGGGAAAAATTACTTTCACAGCGAAAGTATTCGGCATCATTTCCAAATTTTCAAAAAGGCTTAGATTAACTTCGTAGTTCTGAGAATCTTTCCCGGCAAGACGATCTTCTCCGGAAAGCATGTAGACAACTCTAAAACTTCTCGACTGGTATTTTGTCAGATTAAGCGAAAACTCGTGGGTGGTAATCCCATTTTCGCGACGAGTGATCGTTATTGTTCTTTCTAATTCGTCAAAAGCAGAAACATTGCTGGCATCCGTGGGAAGCTGTAACTTGATTTTGTTAACCGCAAAGGCTGTTTTGCTTTCCAATAAAAATGTGTCAGAGACCAAAACCCCCTGATTCGTATCTATTGTTACTTCTCGGTTTAGCCTGTTTACTGTAAAACAAGCAAAGCTATCTACATCTTCTGAGGCGAAACTGAGTTCTAAGGACTCTCGGGTGAGGTTTTGAAGAGGGCTTTTTGTGTAGTTCAAGTAGTAACGTCCTTCTTTGTAAGTGGCATTGAAAATAAAGTCGGTGGGCGAATATTCTGTGTTCTTAGGCAAGATGATAGTAACGTTGCATGTTTCAGCGTTTTGGACTAAGCTGGGGTATAAGGGAAAGTCTGCTGTAAACACGTACTGTGTGGCTCCGTTTACTAAGGAATCGATCGAGTCTGAAAGGACAAATACGACCGTAAAAGTGTATGTTTGGTCTTTGTTTAGAGTAACGCCGCCGTTCGGGAAAACCACGGTTACACCGTAATAGCCAGTTGTTCCTAATCCGGTGTCGAGAATTACGTTTAGCTGTTCGTTAGGGGCTGAGACCTCGTAAGCCATAGAAAAACGTAGATTTGGTCTGTATTTTAGTGGGAATCCTATTGAGAAGTTCTCTATTCTTGTATTGTCCGCAGGTGAGGAAATTCTTATTGTGTCGTTTATGAGGAGGAGCCCCCCATAAATGGGTGTTACCACGTGGTCTATTTTGTCAACTTTGATTTGAGATGGTGAAGCTGCATATGCGTTATGTGGAACAAGTAATGATATTGAGGCGATTGAGAAAATGAGAGCTAGTGGAAGTAGCATTGCTTTTTTCATATCGGCTGCCTCTTTAACCGTTCTTCCGTATGTATTGCGGATTATACTTATTTACTTTCCTTATTTAGTTTTTAGAAAATCTGCTAGTTTTCTGTCTTCAAGTCTGTATGAGTTGCGTTCCGGCACCATTCATTCAACCGTTTTAAGATTGCTTCTCTGAAGCCATTTTTGTCTTTGCATAGTTCGCTGAAAATTTATTTGTTCGGAGCTTCTAGCTTTATACCAAGGTGGTCTGAAAGTTTCGTGGCGTATTCTATGAGATGTGTGCTTGTTCAATGTATAGCTCTCAAATAATTGTATGTGTTCCCACGCGCCGCCGATCCGTAAATGGGCATCGATGTGTAGTCCAATTATGCACCTAGTTTTAACGTGTTTAATGTATCTTGTTTCTCGAAAACTCAAGCATTCTTATAGAGTCATGTGCCGTTTTGCTTAGGAAGACCCTCTTTGACATTCGTCTTATTGATTTATGAGGAGGAGCTATTGTTTTGTTATTTTGAAATAGTATCCTTCCTCTTTCTTCGAACCAAAACTGCGTAGGCCTTTCTTTTGCAGTTGTTGTCGAAGTTTTTGAGCGTAGTTAGGAGTTATTTCGCCGCGGCTTTCCATATAGTTTATTATTTCTTCTGCTTGATGGTGGTTGTCGCATCGACGCAGAAAATCGATTATATCGGGGTTATAATTGGACAAGTTTTTTTGGGAGGCTGCTGCTTTTTCGCCTGTTTTTATATCCGAACGTATGGAGCTGATTGCAACTTCTTGTCGATCTCTGTCCATTTCTTTTGCCAAGTTCGGAAATGCTCTTCTGAATTTTTCTTTCTCGCCTTCCATGGCCCTCGCATCCAATCTTTTTAGGGTTCTTCATTTTTTTCTATGCAAAAAGAGATATTTAACTGCTATCACAAGTGTGTTCAACACATAGACATTGTAACATATGTCTTGCGCTGGTCTTCATGAAAAGAGAAGTTTTATTTTTAGTTGTGGCATGAATGTTGAATTGTATGCGGCCGTAGTCTAGCATGGTTAGGACACTGGCCTCCCAAGCCGGCGACCCGGGTTCAAATCTCGGCGGCCGCACCACCCTAGAACCCAACACGAACGATTGTGACACCTTAACTTCTCCCTTTTTTCTGTATGTGTCTACATTTGTCCAGAGTGTCTACGGCTTGGCGGATGTGGGGTATAGTGATGGAGCCGCCGACGATTAGGACGATGTTTAAAGCTTCGAAGAATTCTTGGTCGGTGACGCCTTCTTGGACGCAGCGGGTGATGTGGTAGGTGACGCAGTCGTTGCAGCGCAGGACTGTAGAAGCGACTAAGCCCATTAATTCTTTGGTTTTAACGTTTAAAGCTCCCTTTTCATAAGCGCGGCTATCTAAGGCGAAGAAGCGTTTGATTCCAAGGTTGCCGCTGGAAAGAATGCGTTCATTCATTCGTTCACGAAAACGCTTAAACTCCTCAAGGCTATTCAAAGTAATCCCGTCAAACCCATACTTGACAAAACTATAAGAAACCTTTGTACCCAAAAACAGAAATTCATAAACTTCTAAAACAATGTGTCGAGATAAACTATGCCAACCTATATTTTACTGTCAAAACTGACCGATGAAGGATGGAAAACCGTCAAGGAACGTCCCGAGAGAATTAAAGAAGTTAACCGCGAGCTTGAAGCCATGGGCGTAAAAGTGCTCCAACAATACGCCGTTTTAGGCGAATACGACTTCGTCAACATCGTAGAAGCCCCAGACAACAAAACAGTCGCCAAAGTCTCCATAGAATTGGGCAGTCGAGGCACTATAAAACTCACCACCTTGCCAGCAATTCCCATAGAGGAATTCATCGCATCTGTGAAAAAGCAATAGCCACTCGGCTCGCAAAAACAATCTCCCCATTTTTTACAAAAACTAATTCATAACCCACGCCAATAATCTTGCAAGAGCGTGCATTAAGCTGAGCTTCCAAACCCTAAATAAAATCTTCAATCCTACAAGCATAGCCGTCATAGGAGCCAGCGACGAAGAAGGCTCCGTAGGCTACCGCATCCTCCGCAACCTCATCGGCGTAGGCTACCGAGGCGTCGTCTACCCTGTAAACCCCAACAAACCCAGCGTCCAAGGCATACAAACCTACCCTAACGTAGAAGAACTCCCCCGCCAAGTCGACCTAGCCATAGTAGCCATCCCCGCCAGAACAGTTCCCAACATAGTTGAACAATGTGGCAGAGCAGGAATTCAAGGATATCCTTAAGAAAGCTGCCGACGAAAATCGAGAGGTTCTAACCGAGATAGAAGCCAAAAAAA
>JBKHJI010000094.1:0-2671 GCA_046538175.1 Bathyarchaeia archaeon
GATTTTAGGTGGAACGGCAAGTTTTTCGATCAGTATTTTGATTCCAGCCGACGTGAAGCCAAACAAACCAGTAGTTGCTACAATGTCTCCTTGACGCGCACCGCTCCGTAAAACAAAGGTCTTTTTTTTGGCCAGACCGATGGCTGCAACGCTTATGACGAGATCGTTGGTTTCACTAGTGTCTCCCCCTAAAATGTACGTGTCGTATTCTTTTGCGCCAGCGTTCAATCCTTTTCCAATTTCTTCAATGTTTCTTCTTGTTAGGTCTCTAGGAACGCCTAAAGAAACGAGAAGTCCTAGAGGCTTCGCGCCCTTTGCAGCCAGATCGCTGATGTTCATCACTATTGCTTTGCGGGCTGCCTGCCAATAACTCATCTGCGGTGGCACATCTGTTTCGCCGATCAGCATATCTGTTTTCAAAACCAGAAGTTTGCCATCTTCACATTGCACAGCAGACACGTCATCACCAAAGGGTACAATCATATCTGGAGCAACATCAAGTTGTTCCCATATAGTTTCAATTATTTTCCGTTCGCCAAGCTTCTCCGCTGTATCCAAACTAAAGACCTTCAATTAGTAGAATTGTTGCAGGTTAGCTTAAATATTAGTGAAAGCCCAGCACCTTTTCTTTTTTGAGGGTAAAAATCGAGAACAGTTAAATTTGTGAATGTAATGTTGCTGTAGGAAAATTGGAGGTAAACGTATTGTTGAAAATCAGGCAGTTCGTCCTTGGAAAAAATGAGGAAGACTGGGTTAGTGTTTATAATGCGGCGTACAAGGAGCATGAGGATTTCAGATCAATCACAGTAGAGGAGATGAGGCAGTTGGAAAAGGCACCTGATTTTGATCCTGAAGGAAGATTTATTGCAGAATTGAACAACCAGTCCGTGGGAATCATTCACGCATATGTAGACAGGTTTAGAAAAGAAAAGAAGGGTTTCATAAGATCATGGGGAGTCGTTCCAGAGTATAGAGGCAGAAACATAGAAGGAAAACTTGCTGAAATCGCCTTGGAAGAATTGAAGAGACGTGGAATGAAAATTGTTCAAGCTTGGGCTCTTGAACGCAGAGAAGACATTGTCCATCTCTGCGAAGCTTTGGGTTTCAAGCTGATTCGTAAGTTTAGCTTAATGAAAAGAGACGTGCACAATATTCCTTCAAATATCAACGAAAACATGGAAGTGGCTTTGAAACCGCTTCGAAAAGATTTGGACGAAGACTTGACGATGCTTAATTGGCTTGATAACCAATGCTTCAAAGAACACTTCAATCACAGCCCAGTCCCTCTGGATAGAACTATGTACTTTTTGCGAGAAGATCCGTTTTTCAAAGATCAAGATTGGCGTTTCGCCGTCTTGGACGGAGAGAATGTAGGCTACATCGGAGTGGGCATCGATGAAAAATATAACACAGAGAGGAATTTGAAAAGTGGAGTGATTTTGGACATTGGTGTGTTAAAACTTTACAGAAGAAAAGGAATCGGAACCAAAATGATGCTTCGGGGTATGGAAATATTGAAAGCTAAGGGCATGACCACGGTGATGTTGGGAGTAGACGACTGGAACGTGACGAAAGCCATAAAACTATATGAGAAAGTTGGTTTCAAAGTAGTTAAGAAAGACTTGACCTATGAAAGAAACATAGAACAATAAAGAACACTGGATGTTGAAATGTTATGCCCAGTCGTTAATACGAGACGCCTCGGTGGCTCAGTCTGGTAGAGCAACGGTTTCGTAAACCGTCGGTCGCGGGATCAAAGCCCGCCCGAGGCTCCAAAGGCTAAAGAACGTTTTGTTGATCAGCCAAATAGTTAACAATGTCCACGCAAGTTGCTGCAAGATAGGGTTGCTTGCCCAAAGAAAGCTTGTGTCCATACCGCAAAACATACCTCTCATCTTTCTTTGGCAATCCAACTTGGTCACCTAGTACGAATACTGGGTTTTCTCCTAACTCAACGTTCCATACATCCTCGCCTTTCTCTTCAAGAACAAAAACATTCGTCTTCTGCTTAACAAGTTCTTGCAAGCTTTCTTTCCCAACTGCTATTCCAGGGTGTTCTCTATCAGACAACACTTTCTTTAATATCTCTTCCCAACTGCGCTCATCTGTACGTACGTCCCGCAAACTTTCGCCATTTATAGTTAAATGTAGTGGAGGTCTAGGTGGCCCTCCTAAAACAACGTGAAAAACAACGTTACGCCTAATAGCACCAGACGTGAATAATCCGAGCAGAAGGCACTGATAAACAACATCCAACCTTCCGCCTTCCCTCAAACTTTCGAAGTTAGCACTAGTTTTGCCTCGGCGAGAATATAAGATAAACTCTCTCATAACATCTAGTAAAAAGCCATTTGACAGATTTCTAACTTTCCCTTACTTGCAATACGTCTCTGATAAAATCAACTTAGATCCAGCGATTTTTAGAATTACAGGACTATATCAGCTATGAAACAGTTGGTGGGGCTGGCCGGATTTGAACCGGTGACCTTTCCCCGAAACCATGACAATGCATGGTTCCTACGGGTTTCTCTAGCTTTCACCGCTCCAGAAATTCGTCATCCCATTAGAGCGGTCCGCAAACCCGTTTAACACTTCTGGAGCCCGTCGTCATACCTGGCTAGACTACAGCCCCACCACAAGCAAAAACACGGCAATATGAAATATATGCATT
>JBKHJI010000037.1:0-12426 GCA_046538175.1 Bathyarchaeia archaeon
GATGATCTGCGGTTAGTACACTCCCAAACTCATGTTGACAGAGTCAAAGAACAATGTTTGGTTTATGAAATTGCGGTTTTGGCTGTTGGAGGAGCATTGAAAGCTTCTGAACTTGCTATGCATAAAGAGGTGGCTTTCGGTTTAATTCGACCTCCAGGCCACCATGCAAGTCCAGATTCTAGTTGGGGTTTCTGCTACTTCAATAACGTCGCTATCGCTGTTGAGAAGCTTCGTAAAGAAGGCACAGTTGAAAGAGCTTTAGTCGTGGACATCGACTTGCACTATGGAGACGGCACTGCCAACTTTTTCGTGTCGGTACCCGAAATTGTCTATCATCACGTTGGAGGCGGTGGTAGGGAAGGTTTCTTAAACGATTTGGAACTTTTTCTTGCAGTTCAAAAAGAATGCGACTTAATTGCTGTTTCAGCCGGTTTTGACAGGCACGAACTCGATTGGGGAGGCTTGCTAAAAACAGAAGATTACGCAACCGCTGGGAGGATCATTAAAGAATGCGCTGACCAAAAATGTGGTGGACACGTTTTCGCTGTTTTAGAAGGAGGCTATAATCATCATGTTTTAGGGAAGAACGTTAAAGCTCTGCTTCTAGGCTTAAACTGTTCCACGCGTTAAGGCGTTTCAGAACGCTCCACATAATATTGGGGTTAAAAAAGAAAAGTTTATAGAAGCCCTCTTTTTCTACGGATGTTTAATAGCTGGTGTTAAAACGAGACAGCAGTTAGCGGCTATCGCCGAGGACCAAAATAGACACTCCAACGCTCTCGAGGCGAATTGAGGATGCAAATACTAGCAATAGTTCCCATAATTTTAATCGTGGCTTTCACTTTCGGAAAACTTTTCAGAAGGGTCGGTCTACCACAAGTAGTTGGGCAGATTATTGCAGGACTACTATTTGGGATTCCAATCTTTGAAAACCTCCTCTTCAGCGATACAACAGTATTGCCAATAATCGAATTCCTAGCAACTCTAGGAATATTGCTTCTGCTTTTTCTGGCAGGGTTGGAAATAGACATTGGGAAGATAAAAGAGACTTCGGGCGATTCAATCCTCATATCTATAAGCTCAGCCCTTATCCCCTTCCTGCTCGGCTTCTTTTTCATTACGGTGTTTTTTCCAGAATATGGTTTTCTAACCGCATTAATCTTCGGCGGTGCCTTAATGGTTACATCAGAAGGAACTAAAGTAAAAGTACTTATGGATTTGAACAGCTTAAACAGCCGTTTGGGGGCGGTGATGCTTGCCGCAGGAGCGATCGACGACGTATTCGAAGTTTTATTTCTATCACTCGTAGTGGTGATGGCTAGGGGAGGAAGTTTGATCGAAATGGCGACGGTTCCTATTGAACTAGTGATTTTCATAGTTATTGCTTTTGTAGCATTTAAAGCAATTTCCAAAGTACTTCACTATCTGGACAAGTATGCAGGCAACGAAACTGAGCTTTTCTCAGTAGCCATGATTTTCATTCTCGTTCTCGCCGCTTTGTCGGAATCTTTGAATGTGGGCTACTTGATTGGAGCCATTATAGGCGGCTTCCTTCTTCAAATCTCAATGAAGGGCATTAGCAGACAGCATAAAAGACAGCTAATCACCGAAATTAAGCTTGTAGCCTTAGGCTTCATCGTTCCTTTCTTCTTCGTAAATATCGGTTTAAAGTTAGATTTAAGCACATTTTTCTTAAACATGCCTCTGCTAACCGCCACCATTGCTTTGGCTTTTTTCGGCACGCTGATAGGCACTCTTATAGTTAAACCATTTTCAAGTTTAAGCTGGATACAGCTCTATTACGTTGGTTGGGCAATGAACTCTAGAGGCGCAGCAGAACTGGTCATCGCTCTAACTGCAATGCAATATGGCTTAATTCCCCTCGAAATCTATACAGCCTTAGTGGCGATGAGCATAATAACGACCCTCATATTTCCACCAGTTTTAGCAAGAGGAATAAGAAAAAACCCAGGCCTCATGGATACAACGTCCAGCAGAGCAAATCTAAAATCGATAGAAAAATTGAAGTGGGCAAAAAGCAAAATTCGCTTGACGTAGAAAAACAAACAGTTGGGACATAAATGAAGGAAACAATCAAAATCCTAGTCGGAATAGATGGTTCAGACCACTCTCTGTGGGCCTTAATGGAAGCCATTAACATCGCCAAAAAATTTTCAGGCTATATAAAAGTGATAACTGTTTATGGGCAAAGAAAAGACGAAACAGCCGAAAAACTTCGACAAAAGACAGAACAATATTTAGAAAAAGAAAACGTCAAATTTGACTATGAAACAATTCTTGGCTCTAACCCTTCCAGAGCCTTAGTAAATACGGCCAAACACGGAAAATTCGACCTCATCGTAGTCGGAAGTAGGGGCTTGAGCAGTGCAGCCTCCTTACTTCTAGGAAGCGTCTCCAAACAAGTAGTCGCCAACGCGGAATGTAACGTTCTAGTTGTCAAAAAATAACAAATGTCGCCTCTAAGTTAAATGTAGTTTTTGACAGTATGTTAAACCATTGCAGTTAATTTCTAGGTATATTTTGCGAAACCTGTTAAAAGAAGTACTGGTTCCAAAACCAAAAGGCAGCAGACCCGAATAGATTCAAATCCCCGTTTAAATTCCCCATTTGCTTCCACGGTATGTCTAGTCTTGATTAAGGTTTTTGTCCTAAGAATATGTTGATTGGTGGATATTTCATGCCATGTCGCTTTATTGAGGGCCAAAGTTCTTTCATAATTCTTTCTTTGTATCCTGTCCAAATTTCATCTTGACCGCCAGCGCCTTTCAAGAAGACTGTGGAAGAGTACCAGATTCCCGTCTCTAACGTCTTGACGTGGACTTTTGTCAAGCCTGCATTCTTCATGTGCTTGAGAATTTCTTTTGGGGCGGGAAAATAATCGTCACCAATTTCTTTATAGAGCCTTATGAGATTTTCCTCAGCTATGATTCGCGTTTTTGTGCTTAGCTCTATCAGTGCGAGTTTTCCATTTTGTCGCACTAGTTTTGCCACTTCCACTATTATTTTTGGCAGTTTTTCAGGCTGTATTAGTTCTTCTACAAATCTGTAGCTTACGGCGGCGTCAAAACTTTGGGGAATAAGTATAGCTGATAATTCTGCTCATCTGATCACGTTTGCTTAAACTCTCATGTATTTGAGCTAGAATAAAATTGTATAAGCATTTAGGTTGTCTAACTCTCAGTTTAGCCTGTCCAAGCGAGTATAAGGGATACTTGCTTATGGCGGGCCCGTGTAGGTCCAAATCTGCATTTAAATTCTTCGTGTTGACCACTTGTAGCTACGATAACGGGGTGATAAGATTTTTAGTCAAATAGTCTTATTACTTGGTGTTTCAACTGTTTCTCTTGGTTATTGCATGGATTTAGACATGGATTCTCTGCATAAGGCTTTGAAAGATAAGACACGGCGAAAGATCGTATTGCAACTCTCTCAAAATGACTCGTTGACTTATATGGACTTATAAAAACTTTAGAAATCACGAACACGGGCAGGCTCAATTATCATCTGAAAATTCTTGGCGACTTGCTAGAAAAAGATGAGAATGGAAGATATCGTCTGACAGAGAAAGGCACCTTAGCATCACAGCTTCTGAGACGGTTTCCAGCAGAAAAACCAGTTGAAAGAAAACACGGCATCATTGGAGATATTGTTCTTATAGGTTTCATCGGCTTCGTTTTTATATTAATTAATCCTTCAATTCTGGAAGGCTTTTTTGGCGTCTTATTGGTGAGAGAAACATGGTTTTCAATCTTAGTTTTAATCTATGGATTCATTGTACCAGGAGCTATAATGTGGTTGATTGGCGTAAAGCACATGAAAACGCATAATCTTAACCATTTGATCAAGCCACCATTCTTTTCAATTACATTGTTAGTATGTTTAGTAATTCTGATAGCGTTTCTCCAATTGTTTTTTGATTTGAGGTTCCCTCAGATTCCTTACGGTGAGGGTGCTAGTCAAATTGTTGAACAGGGATGGAAAAACGGGGCTTGGTACCAAGTGGTGAGGCAGCAGGCGAGTTACAAAGCATTAGTTCTTTGGTCTCTTCCGATCGCTGGCGTTTATTCTTTCATTGGCATCTGTGTATGTGAAGGAATATACAGAATTTTAAGACGTTACAGATAGAATAATCCAAGAAAAGCTAAATGTGATGGCGGGCCCGTGGGGATTTGAACCCCAGATCTCCGGCTCCGCAGGCCAGCGTCTTAATCCGGACTAGACTACGGGCCCTCAAGACAGGTCGCTACTTATAGAAAGCGAAGAGGGTTTTTAGAGTTATTGTTGTTTTATTGTCCGCTGTAAAGCCTCGATGACGTTCTGCTTTCCCATGGCGATTATGTATGGACCCAATCTTGGACCAGCAGATGTTCCTAGAAGAATAGTGTAAATTGTTCTGAAGAACTGTCTTGGCGGTATCTCGTATTTTCTGGAGATTTCGAAGATTGCGCTTTGAACAGTTTCTGCGTCCACTTCGCCTTGTAGTGTTTCAGAAAGCTCTTTGATTGCATTTGCTTCTTTTGGAGCAAGCGTTAGCGGGGTTTCTCTTATCTCTTTGAAGTCATTGTTCCAGCTGCGGACATATTCGATTCTCTCTGCTAGATCCTTTGGTTGAGTTTCCTTGTTCTTCACGTAGCCGTACTCCCGCAGCTTCGTTGCCACGTATTCTATTTCTTTGCCTTCCGGAGCAACTTTCACTAGATATGCTAAGAGGTTGTAGGGAACATGTACACTGGGTTCTAGAGGCGGAGTGAGCCACCAGCAATACTTGTAAAGGCCAGTGAGTTTAGCATGTTCTTTTTTGCTTGGGATCTGTTTCTTGTCGAAATAGATGTCTTCTAACTCGTCGAGTTCGTTCATATATTGCGGAATATCTATAACTGACAGCTCGCGAGTGCCTGCGAAACGTTTCAGCATAAGCAATATTAAAGATTGAGGTGAGCCGTAACGGAACCACACTTGAGGCGTAAACACATTTCCTGCAGATTTTGAAATTTTCTTTCCGCTTTTGTCTAGAAACATTTCATATCGTGCATGCATGGGCGGCTCGTAACCTAATATCTCTCGGCAGATGCGGTCATTTATTTTCACCGAGTCTTCTATGTCTTTTCCGTAGGCTTCGAACCTTATGTCCAAGGCTTTCCATCTTACAGCGAATTCGCTTTTCCAGCTTAGTTTGCCTTCGCTTTTTCGATAGCCGGTTTCACCTTTATATCCGCAGCCTTTGAGCCATCTTCCTTTGATTTCCATGCCCTCGCAGGTGTAGAGTATCTTTCCTTCCTTAGGCAAAAATTTATGAGCAGTGGTGGTGTAGATTCGACCACAATTGCCACATATTGGAAAGTAGGGGAGCGCCTCAGTGTATCTTTCTTGGCCCACCTCTTCTTTCACTATTTCGCCAACTCGTGCAGCGTTTGTTAAGATAGTTTCAATTTCTTTGCTGAACCAGCCTTCTCTGTAGGCTTTGGCTGCTGAAACGAACTTGTAGTCTATTTCACACTTGTCCAAAGCTTCTAATAACATAGAACTCATGTGGGCCCCGAAGCTGTCGTGACAGCCGAATGGATCAGGTATATTTGTGACTGAGTATCCCAAGTATTTCTCTAAGGATTTAGGAAAGCCAGCTGGAACCTTTCGTAGCCCATCTTTGTCGTCCGAAAAAGCGATCAGTTCAGAGTTAAAACCTTGCTCTCTCAGAGCAATCGTAACTGCAAATGACCTTGCCGCGTCGCCCAGGCTTCCAATATGAGGTAAACCTGAAGCACCGACACCCATCTCGGTTCGAATCAAGTTTAAACTGCGCCCTAGTTTACGTTCTCTTTCTACAATTTTCATAGCTGTTTTATCGTACCATGTGCCGTGACCGATGATTTCTTCAGTCATGAAAGCTTCAGTCCACCACACTATAGGACGATGAAAAATAAAAATTGTTATGTAAGGAAAGCTTACGAAACACTTGGACTGGCGACAATGCCTACACGTTCCTTGGGTTCATGGACTAAAAACAAGACTATGAGAAGTGTTGGGCCGATTAGTCCTAATGCCGCATAGAATGGCAACGCAGGAATACCAATTCTGATTCCCTCTACAAAGAGGTAGTTGCCCAACAACATGCCGAACCCCATTACTATGTAACCAACAAAGTTTCTGAACCCAACAACTTTGCCCCTATTCGCTGGTTCTACAAGATCGGTTGCAAGCGCCATCACCGCAGACATCACTAATAATTGAGCCACACCGAACAAGATCATGGCAATAATCACTGTGAAAAAGTTGCCCGAAGCGAAGATCATTATTCCAGCACCCAAAACCAAAAGCCCCATAACTAGTGGAATTTTTCTTCCGAATTTGTCAACCATCTTGCCAATTGGGATTGACGCTACAACAATGGTTAAGAGAAGGGGAATGAAAACCAAGCCCCATTGCTCCTCGGTCATTCCGAGCACCCTCAAAGCATAAAGCTGATTGATTACTTGAGTAAACGCCATCCCCAACATTACTAAGGTTTGAACTATAAATAGCCAAAACATTGACCGCGGCACTTTCTTCCAGACATTCCAACTTTCTTTGATAGCTTGCGGGTACGAAGAAACAAAATAGCGGAAGCGAATCGGATCCCCTTCGGTTACCGTCTCTTTTAATCTCAATCGCCACACAGCAGCCGTTAAATAGAGAGCTGTCATAACGAAGTAGATAATCCGCATACTCCACTCCAATCCAAATTGTAATAAAAGAAACCATGCGATTATTGGCCCAGGCGTGTTGAAGGTGCCGTGGATAAGCTGGATAATCGAAGACCCCATTCCTCTACGTTCGGGAGGGAGCGAGTCTTGAACCATTGCAAAAAGTGCTGGCTGATAAATTAGACAAAGACTACTCACAACAGATCCTAACAAGACAAAATGCCACGAAGGAGCAAGTGCAAAAAATAGCCATGACGAAGCCATTCCAAAAGTCATGGTTGTGATGAGCCAACGCCGTCCATATTTGTCAGCGAGATAGCCACCTGGAAAAGCAACGGCAGCCATTGCTAAAAAGTTGGCAAGACCGATTATTCCCAACGCCATATCTGGCCCTTGAAGGGCGTTTACGACGTATGCTTGAAATTGTGGGTGAGGCATCTCCATGGCAAGGTCCATTATTATCCAGCTTATCACCAGAATTCGATAGTTCCCACTAATGAAAGAGAACTCCCGCCTGAAAACATCAATCAAGCCCATGTGTTTCACTCTTTCTAGAATCGTTAATACATGCTGATATAAGCGTTAACTTGTATTTCGATCAATGAAAGTTCTTGAGAGCAGAAGCGTTTTTTTAGAGATGTTAACGATATATTGTTATTAGCTTGATGTGAAAGAATGATGCAAAAAGCAAGTAGCGATCGTGTCTGGCCCTACGTTCTTCCCTTTCCGTTGGATTCTGAGAAACGAAGATTGATCTGGAATGTTCTCCAATCTCGAGTGGGATCAAAAATCCTAGAAGAGATGAATGTCGACGGACAAACCTATCAACACGATTTGATAGAGAAGTTACCCTACTCTAATAAGTCAATTATAAAATATTTGAAAAAAATGGTCAAGGCAGATATTCTTGAACAAGACATGGAAGTTAACACTGAGAAGGAAAGAACAGTTTGGGTTAAATGGTACAAGTCAACAAGTCTAGGCAAATGGCTTATTCTGTTCTTAAAACCTCCAACCGAGGTTTCGCCAGACGTGACCAAAACAATTATCGAAGAACTTTTCCACCTTTACTCATCCAGCATTGTTGAAGCCTGTCAAAAATACGACATGGATGTTGATTCGTTTCACAAAGATTTGGATAAACAATATCTATTAGAATTTGCCAAGAAGCAAACCAGAACTATCCCTGAAGTAGCTGTTTTTGGCAGTGCAGCCATAGATATCTACGGATCTCTAAGCCAGTTGCCAGCTTCGGACGAAGTTGTTTATGTACAGGAAATTGGACGCTACCCAGGAGGTATGGGCGCCAACGTAGCCGTAGCTCTCGCCAAGCTTGATGTTTCAGTTAGCTTTTTCGGAAGAATTGGAAGCGACTCGGCGGGAAGGATACTCCTAGAAAGTTTAAGCAAAAACAACGTCGATTTGTCTAATATCAGCATCGTAAACGCGTCCTCACTGCATACTTTAATCCTAAACGACAACCAAAAACATCGATGGCTGTTCACTATCGGCTCGCCGCAGTCCGCAATCTCTTTGGCATCCCCAGAAGAATTCAACTGGAAACTTCTCGACCATTGCAAAATCGTTTACATCGGTGAAGTCTTCACTGAACTCGCTTCTTCAATTGCCGACTACGCAAAGACAAGAAACAAAACAGTCATCTACCGACCAGGCATACCCTATATGAAAACTGGGATCGAAAAACTCCAAAGAACCCTTGAGCATACAACGCTCTTCATTCTCAACCAAACTAGCTGGAAACAATTACAAGCAGCTTCCGAAGAAAAAATGGAGAACCCTGCCGATCTGCTGGAGCACGAAGTGGAAAATGTGCTTCTCACCAAAGGCCCTGAAGGATGTGAAATCTTTTCCGCCAACAGGCATCAAACATTCTCAGTGCCGCCCCACCTGCGGTCAACATTTAAACCGATCGATCCCACAGGAGCAGGGGATGGTTTTTCAGCTGGTTTGATTAAAAGCCTACTGCAAGGTTGGAATCTTGAAAAGGCAGTCAGTTACGGACAAGCTGTTGCCGCTATCACCTGCTCTCGTATCGGCTCCAGCAACGCTTTTCCCACCGAAGAAGAGGTTAAAGCAGCCATTGATTTTGATCAGCAGTAGTGAGAGTTAAAATAAGAGTTCAAAAATAGTATTTCCTTCGACTCTACGAACTTGAGACGATTAGAATGCAAGATTTTACAAGAGAAGACACGATCAAACTTGTTCAAGAAAAGAACATAAAAATCGTAAACCTCTGCCACATTCCAGAGGATTGTCGCCTAAAAACTCTAAGTTTTACGGTAAGAAATATTGAGAGACTTGACGAAATTCTGGAATTCGGCGAAAGAGTCGACGGTTCAAGCCTATTCTCTTTCATCGATCCAAACAAAAGCGACATCTACATAATGCCCAAAACCGAAACCGCCTTCATTGATCTTTTTAGTCCAATGCCTACGCTGAATATTCTGTGCAGCTATTTTGATGAAGACGGAAAACCATTAGAAATCGCCCCCGAAAACATCTTGCTGAAAGCAGAAGAAAAGTTGCTTTCATCTACAGGCCTTGTTATCGAGATTTTAGCCGAGCTGGAATTGTACATGATATATCCACAAGAAGAATCTGTTTTTCAAGAATCTTCAGACAACAACTATCACGAATCTATGCCTTTTGCCAAACTAGGAAACCTGAGAAACGAAATTTTGACCACCCTAGAAGACGTTGGAGTCCCCACGAAATATGGACATTCGGAGGTTGGGAGATTTCAATCCCAAAGAGGCTATACATTAGAGCAGCATGAAGTGGAGTTTCTGCCGCAAAACATGCGAAGATTGGCTGAAGCCATAACCATCGCAAAATGGGTTATAAGAAACATTTGTAGAAAACGTGGGCTCTTAGTTTCTTTTGCGCCAAAGTTAGCTTTGGAACACGCCGGAAACGGAATGCATCTTCACCTTTGTGGACTGAGAAAAAACGAAAATGTGATTGCAAGCTCGGAAGGACACTTGACAGACGAAGCAAAGCAAATAATTGGAGGAATCTTAAGGTTTGCACCTAGTTTAGCTGCCTTCGGAAACACTATACCCCCATCATATTTACGGTTTATCTCCCGCAAAGAATCGCCCATGCACATTTGCTGGGGAGTCAAAAACCGCTTAGCCTTGCTGCGTATTCCTCTATGGTGGAAATTCAGAAAAGACTTCCAAGAGGCGAATAGCTGCAGAAGAACTTTGGAGTATAGGGCCCCAGATCCCTCAGCCGATAGCTACTTGTTATTTGCCGGTATCGCCATAGCTGCGGAATACGGTTTAAGAAATCCTAAAAAAGCAATGAAGATTGCGGAAGATGTAAACATAGATAAAAAGAGTCGGACAACTAAAAAACATAAAGTCCTTCCGCTGTCATGTTCTGAAGCCGCAAACAATCTTAAAAGAGACAGAAAATATTACGAAACAAATGGCGTGTTTCCGAAAAGAGTAATAGACGGAGTAATAAGCAAACTGGAAAGCTACAACGACAAAGGATTGTGGAAAAAATTGGAAAAGACGAAGAAAGTTGAAGACTTTTTATGGAAATATTTGCATTATGGATAACGTGAATCACGCTGAGATAGGCCGACTCTGTGGCTGATGTGTCGTTCTCAATTATCATTCTTGTTGCCATGCTTTGTTTTTGCTAGGCTTTTGCAACCTTGCATTTCTAGACTGTCAAATTGATTCTTTTATTTTTGGAAGTTGAATGGATCTCCATTGGAAGTCTTCGAGTTTGTCATATCTGTAATCGGGTAAATCTCTAGCTTCTATCGAAGTATAGGATTACAACAACTACAAAGATGCCGACCAGTGTTGAAATGAACGCAAAAGCATACTTCAAATCAATTCCTGAGTTCACAATATATAACACTCCACCGAGGATCGTGAAAAGCATACCCCTGCAGAAAGTGCCGAAAGCCCCTTTTTCAGGTGTAACTGCTTTAAGCCCCGCAACAATTAGAATCCAAAAGCCAGTAGAAAGGAGAATAAAGGAAACAAGATTTCTGGTCGTAACTATTTTCAAAAACCAAGCCGTTATCCACGCTACCGCGATTATCAAAAATCCCAAAAAGGATAAATGTTCTAAATGAAGCTTCATCAGTCTACTTACCTCGCGGTGTAGCTGAAAAACTGCTATAAGCTTAAGGCATAATATATGTTACTACCACAAAAAGACAAACAGAATCTAATCTAAAGGCATTTAATTGATTGCAATACTGTTTTTTTACATATTCCGCGTCTTAAAAAGGGAAAAGTTAAGATTTAGCTAGACATATAACTGAAAAGCATATGCTTTGCTAAAGCATTATTCGCGTATTCGTGTAAACATCTAAAAGGGGCACTCTTTGATCGAGGGTTTTTGGTTGTCAAAAGAATTTATAGATATCTCAGTTCACTAAATAGAATCGATTAAGAGGTAGAGCAATGAAACACTTTAAGATCGGCGCTTTTGACTGTCCTGATGCATGGTACAAGACTTTAGAAGCCATTTGGAATGAGGGAGACATCTTTGAAGTGCACTATGGTTCTGAACGGGCTAAAACTAAGAAACTTAACATCTCCATAGAACTCGCCAATCCAGAAATTAGACCCCTTGTCGGTGAACATGCACCCTGCGACATGAAATACGTGCAGTGGTACGCATTGAAGTATTTGTGGTCGGGCATAATTGAAGACGAAACGTACACTTATGGTAGCAGGTTGAGAAAACCTGTAGATCAAATAGAAGAAGCAGTTAAGCGTTATCTGATAGAGCCTGCTGACAGACAAATAACTATGGTAATACGGTTGCCCGAAGATATCAAGAAACATGTTAAAAATCAAAAACATGAGCCGCCATGTCTAAGCCTAATTGACACAGAAGTTTTGAAAGGACAACTTCACCTAACATGCTACTTCAGATCTTGGGATGCCTATGCAGGGTTACCAGCCAACATAGCTGGGATTCAACTATTCAACGAAGCTCTTGTCTCTGAAATCAACAGACGAGGCAACCTCAACCTCACCACGGGCAAACTAATCTTCCACTCTAAAAATTGCCACATCTATGAAAGACAGTTTAAACTCGTAGAAGACCTGCTGAAGCCAAAAGATGACAGCAGAAGAAAACTGCTCAGAGCCGAAAATCAACTAAAATAGTCGCTGAACACAGATCATTTTTTAAACATTGGAAGCATGGGTGATGAGCACGTAAGTTAAGTATAATAAACACATCGCTTAGATGAGCAATGGTGATCAAGGTGGAATGGTTTTTCTTAGCAGCCCTTTCAGCTTTCTTTGCTGCACTAGTTGCAATTTTCGCGAAAATAGGGCTACAAGGCGCCGATTCTACAGTGGCAACAGCAGCACGTGTAATCGTCATGATGATTTTTATAGTTGCCTTTGTTACAGCAACCGGAAAAGGACACCAGCTAACCCAGTTCGCCAATAAAGACATGTTGTTTATTGTTCTTTCTGGAATAGCAGGAGCCCTATCTTGGTTATTCTATTTCGCGGCTCTAAAAATTGCAGACGCTTCAAAGGTGGCCATCATAGATAGAGCTAGCGTGCTCATTGTCATAGTGTTATCTGCCTTTATTCTCGGCGAAAAAATAACACCCAAAACTGCAGCGGCAGGAACCCTTATTTTTCTGGGCCTTCTTTTACTTGCCTTAGGGCTAGATTAAAAACCAAATAACCACGATAAGCCTTTTTTT